>JAEXGX010000361.1 GCA_023450535.1 Pseudomonadota bacterium
CCGCTGGGACATGGGACGTTGCCCCAGCACTTCTCCGGAGATAAGAAAGCGTGCGCCGTATTTGGGCAGAAGTTCGCGGGCATTGCGCATCATGAGAATTTTGCAGTCCACACAGGGGTTGATGACACTGCCGAAACCGTGAGCCGGGCCATTGCCAAGCAGCTTTGCGTATTGTTCGCCCACATCGACGATATCGATATCCAGACCGTAGTTTTTTTGCCAGTGGCGTACGCGGGAAGGCTTGCCGAAGAAGGGAGAGATGAAGTGCAGGCATTTGACGCGCAGGCCCTGATCCATGATCAGCCGTGCGGCAAGAATGCTGTCCAGGCCGCCGGAAAAAAGGGCAATGGCGTGGTAATCTGACATGGGAAAACCTTTGGTGCAGGGCGTACTACGCCCGCTTTGCTCTCTGTTTCCCTAAGCTGCTTCGCGGCCAAGGGAAATGCCGGGCAAGCCCGTCACCCTTCGGGCAGGTGCCGAGGGGAGTTTGAGGGGGCGAGTAGCCCCCGCAAGGACTTTTTCAGCAGCCTCAGATGCAAGAGCCGACTTTTTTCAACAAGGAGGTTCTTGTATCAGATTTTTCTGCTTACCTGTGCGCGGCGAGATCCTTGAGGTACTCTTCAGGTACGTCATAGCCTGCTTCCAGCGCCTTGTCGGCGCACTCCACAGCCTTGGCGAACTCGCCTTTTTCAAAGTGAGCGAGAGAGAGGTTGTTCCATGCCGGGCCGAAGGAAGGCTGCTTGCGCAGTACAGCATTGCACTGTTCTATGCAGCCGTCATAGTCGCCCTTCATGAACAGGGCGGAAGCCAGAGTCGAGCGGGCCTGCACGAATTCAGGATCCCAGCGCAGGGCCTTTTCCAGTGCCTTGACAGCTTCATCTGCTTCGCCGCGCTGAAGGTGGACAAAACCGATATTACTCCACGGCACGGCGAACTTGGCCCTGCAATTGGCGGCCTCGTGATTGTAGCGCAGGCAGCCGTCAAGGTCGCCGCGCTGCATGCAGATGCCGCCGAGCTGGATATAGGCTTCCGCCAGATGGGGGGAGTTGCGCACCGCGTCCAGAAACGCGGATTCCGCCTCGATAAAGTCACCTTTGGAGAGCAGGGCTACGCCGAGATTGTAATAGTGGTTGGCGCATTGGTCATTCTGGCTGATCTCCGCCTGGAGATCGCGGATGTATTCGTCAATATCGTCATAACGTTCTTTCATGAATGGCCTCCACGCCGCGCGTACGCGGCGGTTGGGGGTTATTTTCCGGTCTGATCGGGCTCGTCAAAGTGGCCCTCGCGCTTCAGGAGATCATAATACCAGATGGCGAAATCGAAAATGCCAAGGTATTTGTCGTCGCGATTGACGACGCCAATGGCGCATTCCAGTGCTCCCTGGGAATAGGCGTTGCTGTATTCCGGACGCTTGCCCTCTGCAGCGGCCTTGCTTTGGAGGAATTCCCGGATGAGCTGCTGCGTGGTGCGCTGTGAGACATCCGTGCGGATTTCCATGGGATCATTGGGCTTGGGGAAAGGATCCCAGTTGTCGTAGCCGATGCGATCAATGAACTTGCGCCGCCGGGCCGGAATTTTTTCATACAGGTCACGCTTGAGCTTTTCATCTTCCGAGGAAAGAGGCTGGGGGGTGCCATCGCGGAAGGCGGAGGCAGGGAGACTGTGGGGAATGTTCATCAAAGTTTCCTTATCTCAGACTGATGCCAAACTCCGCTTTGCGGAGTTTGCGCCGCCCAAGCCGCCACGCGGCTAAGGGAAATGTCCCTTCGGGGCAGCCTTCGGCCAGCTTACGGCGCGGCGCCTTCAGCCGTTGGTGCGAAGCGCCTTACGGATGATGAGAGCAGAGATAAGCCGCAACCTGCTCACAATTTTCGGGGCTGCTGACGTTATCAGCAACCTTCTTCCGCTTGCCTGGGGTCAGCGTTCTTTCGGCGCTTCGCCCACGCCGAGATAGGCGTCGTCATACCTGGTGAGCAGCGCCATGGACAGGGGCACATAAACGGTATGCAGTTCGCGGAAACGGGAACCCACTGCGGCGGCGATGTCGCGGCTCATGTCCGCCAGTCTGTCCTGAATACGGTCAAGCTGGATGGTAGGGTAGGGAGCGCCGGGAGTAAAGGCGCACTTGCTGCATACATGCCCCTTGCCCTGAATGACCGTGGGTACGCCGTAGAGACGACAGGTGATGGGACGAAACTCGTACATCAGGCAGGTATCATCCGGGCCGAGCAAGGGGCAGCGGATGCGATCCTGCCCGGCTTCGTGCATGATTTCCTCATCGCTGGCACCCTGTTTGACGCGCTGGTAATAGTGGCGCTTGAGACGAGTGGCCTTGCGATCGGCTTCTCCTGCGGCCTCGAGAATGGCCGAGCGTTCAGCACCAAAAGTGAAGCTTTCGCCGAATTTGCGGTTAATGTACATGGCCTCGACAAGAGAGAGGTCGAACATGGCATGGCAGCAATCACTGCATCCGGCCTTGCAGCTCACTTCGGTCGGAAACTGAGCGCGCACGCGTTCGAACAACGTATCAGCCTGGGCTACTAATTTTTCATAGGCCGCAAAAACGGCGTCCAATTTGGGATCTTGCATGAGTGGATTTTCCGTGGAGGGGGCGCGCAAAGCGCGGCAGAGACAGCACATGCCGCCGAACGAAGGCGTACGGCGGCATGTTTCATTCAGACGTTACGGTGCGGAGTCATACTCCAGCCCCGGTCTTACGCTTCTTCAATGGTGATGGCGCCGTGTTCGCACACTTCCACGCAGGATTCGCAGCCAAGGCATTCTTCACCGTTGACGGGGTTGGACTTGCCGTCCTGGAGTTCATACACTTCCACGGGGCATACGTCGACGCATTCGCCGCAGCCAACGCACTTGTCGGCATCCACAGTAGCATTGTAACCCATTTTGTCCTCCAATGAGTCTCGTTTCTTTGCCCGGTTCCATAAGGGGCCGAACAAATTTTGCAGAGTCGCCGCCGGCGTCCTCGGTAGCCGACGCTTACAGAGCATGGCATAGCCTGCTGATTGTTCCCTGTCAAGACGGGGGAACGCTCACAGGCTATATGTGTAAAAAAGATGAGCCCCGGCGAGTTAACGTGTTTTCAGCCCTGCCGCCCGAGCAAGTTCCCGTGCGGTTTCAGCAGTAAATTCTGCTTCATTGAGTTTTGCACGGCGTTCGGGCGAGATCAGCAGGCGTGGCGTGTTGACCAGTTCCGGGCGCGGCGTGACCCCGAATTCCGGCGGAAAGGCGTTTTCCATATACATGTTCTGGAAGCCGGAAAATTTGAGAGCATGGGCTGTGGCGTCCAGTATGGCGAAATCGCGTTCTCCGATCAGGCCGAGTTCCTTTGCGCGCAACAGGCCCGCCAGGCATTCCCCACCCTGGGTACAGGCAATATGCCCGTGACGGTTGGCGCTGATCATGGCGTCCATGATCGCCTGCTCCGTCACCTGCACCACGTTGAAATCCCCGCCTGCCTCCGTGTAGCGCGCAGCAAGTTTTTTTACCCGGGGGAAGGAGACGGGGTTGCCGATCATCGCGGCCTGGGCCACGCTGGGTTGTACTTTGACGGCCTCGTAACGGCGCTCGCCTTCCGGGCTGCTGTAATAGCGCCACACCGGGTCGGCATGGTGGGACTGCACGCCGAAGAGCCGGGGCAATTCCTCGATCAGGCCGAGTTCATACATTTTCAGCAGGCCGGACATGATTGCGGTGATGTTTCCCGCATTACCCACGGGCACGAACAGGCTTTTGCCCGCGAGGTTCCAGCCGTACCACTGGGCGCATTCATAGGCGTAGGATTCCTGTCCGAGAATACGCCAGCTGTTTTTTGAGTTGAGCAGGGCCACACGGTAATGTTCGGCCAGATATTCCACCACCTTCATGCAGTCGTCGAACACGCCGGGCACTTCCAGCACCAGCGCGCCACTGCCCAGCGGCTGCGAGAGCTGTTGCGGCGTCACCTTGCCGTGGGGCAACAAGACAACGCTCTTGATGCCGCCGCCGACATAGGAGGCATACAGCGCCGCCGCCGCTGAAGTGTCCCCGGTGGAAGCGCAGACAGTGAGCACTTCATCCCAGCCGTGCATACGCACCAGCGCCCGCAGGTAGCTGAAGGCTCCGGCCATGCCGCGATCCTTGAAGGATGCGCTGGGGTTCTGCCCTTCATTCTTGAATGCGAAACTCACACCCAGCGCCTTTTGCAGCGCGGGGCCGGCCTCGATAATCGGAGTGTCTCCCTCGCCCAGGTAGACGATATCTTCTTGTTCCAGTACCGGAGCCATCAGCTCGTAAAAGCGGAAGATACCGCGCAGGGCAGTGTTGCGGGTGGCACGCCGCGCATCGAACAGCTCGCGCCACACCGGGGCGGGCGTCTCTTTCATACGCGCAAAATCAAGATCTTCCAGCAGGAAAACCCCGCCGCATTCCGGGCAGGTATAGAGCAGCTCTTCTACCCCCCGCCGTGCGCCGCACTGCGTGCAGACATATTCCATGCGCCCCCGGCGCGTCGGAAAAGCATCCGTAGTCATGATTGCTCCTTCGGGGGGGGGGGGCCCCCCCCCCCCCCCCCCCCCCGGGGGGGAT
>JAEXGX010000344.1 GCA_023450535.1 Pseudomonadota bacterium
ACAGAAAAACGACCAGACAGGCGAGCAGCGGGCACAGGGCCTGAGCTGGACGAAGAGCTTTAAACGCGGCCTTCATCATAGAGTTCTCCGGATTTCAATTCGAGCCTGCGCCCCATGCGGGCGGCAAGTTCGCGATTATGCGTCACGACGACAAGGGTCATGCCCTCGGTGCGATTGAGTTCCAGCAGCAGGTCCATCACCATGCTTCCGGTTTTTTCATCAAGATTTCCCGTTGGCTCGTCCGCCAGCAGTACCTTGGGGTGCAGCAGAGTCGCCCGTGCAATGGCCGCACGCTGACGCTCGCCGCCGGACAACGTGGTCACGTTGTGCGCACTGCGTTCGGCCAGCCCCACGCTCTCCAGCGCGGCTGTGGCCCTTTTCAGAGCCTCGTGCCGATCCATGCCTCCGATAACGGCCTGCATGGCCACATTTTCCACCGTACTGAATTCCGGCAGAAGATGATGAAACTGGAACACGAACCCCAGCTGCCGGTTACGAAAGCTGGCTGCTTCAGCGGAGGACAGCCCGTTGAGGGAACGCCCTTCAAAAAGTACCCTGCCTCGTGTAGGGGAGTCCAGAGCGCCCAGCATATGCAGCAGGGTGGATTTTCCCGATCCGGATGCACCCAGGACAGCCACGGATTCTCCGGTATCCACAGTCAGGTTCAGGCCGGAAAGAATGGTAAGTTCTCCAGCCGGGCTCCTTACGGTCTTGCCCAAATCTTCCACGCGATACAGTTCCGCCATGGGTTACTCGTAGCGCAGCGCTTCAGCGGGTTTCAGCCGGGCCGCCTGCCGCGCGGGATAGATAGTGGCAAGAAAACACATGATCATGGCTACTACGCCGATAATCACGGTATCAGACACGTTGATCAGCATGGGCAGTTTATCCATAGTGTAAACGCCCGGCGGCAGGTCGATAAACTGGTACTTTTTGAGCAGCCAGGCCAGGCCCAGCCCCAGCACGTAGCCGATGCCTGTACCTACGGCCCCGATGATCAACCCCTGGAGCATAAAAATGCGCCGCACCGCTCCCGCCGTTGCCCCCATAGACATAAGAATGGCGATATCCCGCGTCTTTTCCATGACCAGCATGACCAGTGACGTGATAATGGAAAATGAGCCTACCAGAATGACCATGGCCAGCACGATAAACATGCCGATGCGCTCCAGTTGGAGCGCGGCAAAAAGGCTGGCGTTCATGTCCATCCAGTTACGGGCGTAAAACGGCGGGCCGAGCTTGTCCTGAATAAGGTTCGCCAACTCGCGCGCCTGATAGGGGTCATCGCAGAAAGCCTCAATACCGGACACGCGCCCCTGCGGCAGACCGAGCAGATCCTGAGCAGCATTGAGGGAAACATAGGCCAGGCGGCTGTCATAATCCGTCATGCCCGAACTGAATGTACCCACCACCCGGAAAGCCTTGATCTTGGGGGTGAAGCCCGCCGCGCTCCGCTGCCCCATGGGGGACATGAGATTGATGCGACTGCCGACACTCAGGCCGAAACGCGAGGCCAGATTTTTACCCACCACAATACCGGGCGTGCCTTCTTCCGCCAGATCCTCCACCTTCCCTTCGGGCATGTCGCGTAACAATTGCAGAGCTTCCCCCGCCTGGAGAGGATCTACGCCACGCAGCACCAGGCCGGTCGCCCCGCGCGGCGTGGAGAGCAACACTTCCGTATAAACATACGGCGTGGCGGCCTTGATGCCGGGCACAGACTGCACTTCGCTCAGCACCGGAGTGACAAGGGAAGAAGCAGGAACAGCTTCGGCGGAGGAGTCAACGCCCCCTTCCTGACGGCTGCCCTGACTGCCGGCTTCTTCCGGCGTGGCGGGAGCTTCCAGGTCAAAGGATTCGCTCACGGGATCAAAGGCCGCTGGATCGGCAGACAGCACGGTGACATGGGCATTTGCCCCCAGAATTTTGTCCCGGATATCAGAGGTAAAACCGTTGTAAACACCCATGACCACTACCAGCGCGGCCACGCCTATGGCCACGCCCAGCACGCTCATGAGCGAAATGACGGAGATGATGGTCTGCTTGCGCCGGGACATCAGGTAGCGCGACGCAATGAACAGCTCGAAGCCCATACAGATTTGCCTAAAGTTCCGGTCGCAACAAGGGGAAGAAAAGCACCTCGCGAATGGACGGGGAATCGGTAAGCAGCATGACCAGACGGTCTATTCCTACGCCCTGCCCCGCCGTAGGCGGCAGGCCGTATTCCAGCGCGCGCAGGTAATCTTCGTCCATCGGGTTGGCTTCTTCATCACCCGCCGCCTTGGCGGCCATCTGGGCCTCAAAGCGGCCGCGCTGATCCACCGGGTCATTCAATTCAGAAAAGGCGTTGGCGTACTCTCCGCCGGAAATGAACAGTTCAAAGCGGTCAGTCAGTTCGGGATTTTCGTCGTTACGGCGGGCCAAAGGAGAAATTTCAGCCGGATAGAAATAAATAAAGGTGGGCTGAATAAGCTTGGGTTCCACGTCGAGGTCGAACAGGCGGGATTGCAGCTTGCCGATGCCGTCGCGGTCCATGTCTTTTTCGCCGCGTGCGGCCAGATGAGCGCGCAGAGCATCCTTGTTCCAGAAAAAGTCTGGCTTATGTCCCCCCACGCGCTCCAACGATTCATGGAAGGTAAGACGGTTCCAGCGCCCGGGGGTCAAGTCAATTTCCTGTTCCTGATAGCTGATCACCGTACTGCCGCAGACCTCCAGTGCGATATGTGCAAAGAGCTGCTCGGTAAAATCCATAAGGTCGCGGAAGGTGGCAAAAGCCCAGTAGAATTCACACATGGTGAATTCGGGATTGTGCTTGGTATCCGTGCCTTCATTGCGGAAGGCGCGGTTGATCTCGAACACCTTTTCCAAACCGCCCACAATGAGGCGCTTGAGGTATAGTTCAGGCGCGATGCGCAGATACAAATCAATATCCAGCGCGTTATGGTGGGTAATAAAGGGCCGCGCGGCCGCACCCCCGGCCAGGGGATGCATCATGGGCGTTTCCACTTCCATGAAGCCGTGCTGTTCCATGAAACGGCGAAACTCACGAATAATGCGCGAGCGCTTGCGGAAAATATCCCGGGTGCGCGGATTGACGATCAGGTCGACATAGCGTTGACGGTAACGCAATTCAACATTGGTCAGTCCGGCGTACTTATCCGGCAGTGGGCGAAAAGCCTTGGTCAGCAATTTTACCCCGGAACACTTCAGGGTGAGTTCGCCCGTCTTGGTGCGGAACAGGGTTCCGGTCACGCCCACGATGTCGCCCACATCCAGTTTTTTAAACACCTTGAAGGCATTGTCGCCCAAGGTTTCTCGCTCAGCATAGCACTGAATGCGGCCCGTGCGATCCTGCAAGTGGAAAAAGATTACCTTGCCGAAGGAGCGGGAGGACAAGATACGCCCGGCCAACGCAAAGGTTTCGTCCAGGTTTTCCAGTTCTTCGCCACCATAAGCCTCATATTCGGCGCGCACACTGCCCGCGTCGTTCTCTTTCCGAAAATCATTGGGAAAAAGAGGCACTCCTGAGTCCAGAAGCTCGCAGGATTTTACCACGCAGTTTTTAACCACTTCATTCAGGTCGCCGTGTTCAGCGAAACTTTCCAGCATGGGCATGAAATAGGCCGCGTGCTCCGACTGCGTGGCAAGCTTGATAGGCTTGTGTGCTTTATTCTGCGTGCTCAAGGGAACTCTCCAAGACTGCCTGCGCGGGGGGGACGATGATGGCCATGATGAGGATGAGCGCCTCCCCCGGCGTGCAAAACGGCGCTCTTCAACCTTAACCGTAAAAAATTTGCGTATGTCAATTACGACACGGCGTCAAGCGGAGGGCATTGGCCAAATGTCGAAACCCGCTGCCGAATCTACCCGCTTTTCGCGCTTCGCAGGGCTGATATCTCTTCTGGCAATATGCGTACGGGGCCGCGTTTTCCCGCATCCTGCAACGCTCTCCACAGCACATCAACCCCACCGGCGCGACGCACGCGGTCAAGTAAAGCGGGAGCGGAAAGAAGTTCCCCTTTTTCCGCCAGCCCGGCCTTCGCCGCAAGAAACCCCGTCACGGCCCCGGCAGAGACTCCCGAATCCCGCAGAACGGCAAGCCCCATGCTTCCATGACGCTTGGCCAGCCTTTCCCCCACTTCATCATGCAACAGAGGCAAATGAGCAAAGGTTATGGGGCGGCGGTCGTTAAACATGCCGGAAAGCAGATCATAAAGCAATATCTGGCGCGGCGTGGAATAAAGAATATCCTCTCCGCGCACGATCTGCGTCACCCCCATATCCATGTCGTCCACCGCCACGGCCAGTTGATACGCCCACACTCCATCCGAACGGCGCAACGCGAAATCGCCGCCGCACTCCACGAAAGTCATGCTCTGTGCCCCTGCCACCATGTCCTCGAAAGCCACGCCAGGCTCCTGCCCGTCCGGCCCCTGCAACGGGCAGGCCAGGCGCCATGCAGAGCGCCTGCCTTCCGCCTCTCGCGCGGCGCGCTCTTTCGGCGTCAACCAACGGCAGGTGCCGGGGTACGCCGCGCCGGCATCGCCAACGCCGTTCCCGTGGCTGCGGGCTACGCCGTGCGGCGCGCCTGCCAGCTCCCGCAATTCCCGACGGGTGCAGTAACAGGGGTACATCCGCCCGGCATCGCACAGGCGAGCGCAGGCGGACTCATATATGTTATATCGTTCACTCTGGCGCACTGGCCCCTCATCCCAGTCCAGCCCCAGCCAGCGTAAATCAAGCACGGCGGACTCCTCCCATTCCCGACGGGAACGGGCCGGATCAATATCCTCAATGCGTAACGTCACGCCCCCCTTTTCAACGCGCGCGGCTGTCCAGGCCCAAAGAAAAGACCATGCGTTGCCGAGGTGCAGCAAGCCCGTAGGGCTGGGCGCCAGACGCCCGCGCACGGAAACATTCATTCCCTTTCCTCCTGCCCGAGCAGGACATCATATTCGGTCAATGCGGAATATTCGGCGGAATATCTGGATGAAGCGGCCCCGGCAGAGCCAGAAGCGGAAACAGACTCATGCCCCCCCTTGTCGGATGTCCCTTCCCCTGAGCCTCCAGACGACCCGGCGGAAGACTCACCGGGTGAACCATCGGACGACTTGGCGGACAATTCGGCAACCAGGCCAGCAACATCGGCTGGCACATCTGCCGATACATCACCAGCCATCTCTGCGGACAACTCCGCGGCGGACTTTCCAGATGTCTCGGCGCCCCGCAAGGCGTCTCGCGACGCATCAAAAAACCGCTCCAGTATGCTGTTGGACACCAGCATACCATTCCGGGTCAGGCGTAAATAACCATCCTTGATGCGCACCAGGCCATGCCGATGCAGGGCGTGCACCAATTGCTTGTGATCGCGCAGAAAATCGCGCCCGGTCAGCTCACGGTAGGCTTTCACCCGCAACCCGCGCGCCGTGCGCAGGCGCAGCATAATCAGCTCCAGCACGCGGTCGGTCAGCTCCAGCTCTTCCGCGTCCGTCCCTGTGGCGTGGCGCTTCACCAGACGCGCCCAACGCCCGAGATTCGCAGGATTGGTCCAGCGCCGTCCTCCGATGGTGGATGTCGCCGCAGGGCCAAGGCCAAGGTAATCTTCCCCTTCCCAGTACCCCATATTGTGGCGGCACTGATAGCCCATGCGCGCGAAATTGGAAATTTCATACTGAAGGTAGCCAAGTTCCTCCAACAGTTCCGCGCCCTGTACATACATGCGCGCCGCCTCGCGCTCATCCGGCAGTGGGAGCAGCGCGCCGCTCTCGCACAGTTCGCGCAACGGCGTGCCCTCTTCCAGCGTCAGCCCGTAGCAGGAAAGGTGCTCCGGACGCAGGCGGGCGATCTCTTTCAGTTGATTTTTCCACTGGTGCGAGGTCTGGCCAGGCAGTCCCCAGATGAGGTCAAGCCCGATATTATGAAAATGGGCATCCCGCAGAGCGTACACGGCACGGGTCACGTCGGCGGAGCAATGGCCCCGCCCCAGCACGGCGAGTTCCGTGTCGTTCATGGACTGCGCCCCGAGGGAAACGCGGTTGATCCCTTCCCGCAGATACTGTTTTGCCGTGGAACGACTGATGGATTCGGGATTGGCTTCCATGCTGATTTCCGCCGCGCCATCCAGTTTGAAGCAGCGGGCGGCGCGATTCAGGATACCGCCGAGAATGGACGGCGGCAGAAGGCTGGGCGTGCCACCTCCGAAGAACACGGTACGCACGGACGGGCGGCCCAAACGATCACTCCACTGGGCCATTTCCAGCATGATATTGTCCATCCACAGTTGCATGCGCTCCGAAGCGGCGTCGAGAAGGCCCTCACCCCCAACAGGTTCGGAATAGAAAGCGCAGTACCGGCACTTGGAACGACAGAAAGGGACATGGATATACAACAACATGGGTGGAACATGGGGAAAAGTGGCCCGTCCGTCAAGAGGTCTCCTCCAATTTGCACGGCAAAGCTATGGCGGCTCGTATCTTTGCCCACGCCATACGGGGAGGAGCAGGTGGACGCAATTCAGGCTTTGCGGTATAGCCCGTGCATCGACACGTTATTTTGCATGTGCCCAAACGTTCGCTTTACAGCAGGACAACGCTGTAACCTGCTCTGGTTTTTCGAGACGGTTAACTTTAGCAACAGGCTACGGAGGAAATCCCCTCCTTTGTTCCCTTACAGCTCTTTTCCGTTGACAGAGCAGATTGAACCTGAAAATTTGCAAACACAATCTGCTTTATCCACAAGGACGCATCATGTCGCCGTTTCGCATTTTTGTGCCGGGCCTGACACTGGCTCTGGCCCTCGCTCTGCCGCTCGCAATACCTTTCTCTGCACCGGCGGCTGTTACCTATACCATGGAAGAAGCCGTAAATCAGGCACTCAAGGTCAATCCCGGCGTGGAAAGCGCCGGGCATTCCCTGGACGCGGCGGAATCCGGCCGCAAGGCCGCGCGCGCGGGTTTCGGCCCCAGCGTAGGGCTGAACTACGGAGCCACGCTGTATGACAAGGATCGCCCCGCCCGCAACTCCAAAAAGGAATACAGTTACGGCGTAACCGTCAGCCAGCCGCTGTTCACCGGCTTCAATCTGTTAAACGCCTACCAGAAGGCGGCGCTTCAGGAAGACGAAAAAAAACTTCAACTTGAAAATACCAGGCTTTCCATTGCCGGGCAGGTGCAGGCCCGTTTTCTTGCGTACCTCAAAGCGCAGGAAAACATCCGCAGTACCCAGCGCTCTCTGGAACGCTCCCGTGCACAGCTCGCCCTGGCCCGCGCCTCGTATGAAGTGGGCGCCCGTCCCCGTCTGGACGTGCTTCAGGCCGAGCTGGACGTCAGCCGCAACGAAGCCGTACTGATCCAAAGTGAAAACAGCCGCGACATCTGCCGCGCAGAGTTGAACACCCTGCTCAATCTCAAGGTGGATAGCGACACCGATTATGTGGGAGATCTGAAAACCGTTCCTTTCACGGGCACATTGGATACCTGCCTTGAACGGGCATTCCGGCAGAGACCCGATCTCCGGCTGGCCCAGCTCGCCGTGGACATCGCCCGCAAAGATCAGGGAATGGCCCGCAGTTCCTTCTTCCCCCAGTTGTCGGCCAACTTCAAATGGTCGAGCGAAGGAGATACGCCGCGCGCAGCGGGTGGAAAATACACCGGCAGTGACTACAACCAGTGGCAAACAGGCATTGTCGCAAGTTGGAACATTTTTGAGTCCGGCAAGGGCTACTATTCCACAAAGAAGGAAGGCTCCAATGTCGCCGCTCTGGAAGCAACGCTGCGCGGCACGTTCAACGATTCCGCCTATGAGATCAAAGCCTGCCTTTCTTCCGTGCAGGATACCCTGCGCATGATTGAAGTTGCGCGCAGGGCTGTAGTCAGCGCACAGGAATCCTATGCCGACGCGAAAATGCGCTATGAACTCCAGCTCGGCACCAACCTCGACCTGCTGACCGCGCAATCCGACCTCGCGGAAGCGGAACTTTCCCTTATCTCGGCGCAAACGGATTATCTCAGCGCCTTGTCCGCGCTGTATGTTGCCATGGGAGAAATCAATCCCGGACTTAAAGCAACTCCGCTTTGAAACTGGTCTTGGAGTCGAGTGTAACGAGATTCTGCCGCGACGCCCCTAATATCCAGTGCCGCCGCAATTCACTTGCGGCGTCGAGTTCCGGCTTCAGGCGTGAAACCTATGGGCCAGAATGTTCTGGCCTAACCATATATAACTTCAGGAGCTCTTAAATATTCTTTTGCCGCGATACTCACGGGACACTGTCAACCATGTTCACGATAGAACTGAGGGCTTCGCCGGACTGAATGGCCAAATCCGTGGCCTGAGAAATGGTCTGCACCGCAGTGTCAAGCTGCTGGACGTTCTTGATGAAATAGCCCTCTCCGCCCTGTTTCAGCATTTGCCGCAATTCATACTTCAGACACAGAAACATGCCGCGCAGGTTTACATTGATCACTCGGTCGAATTCTGCCGAATCGACATTCGCGGTTTCAACATCGTCGCTCATAATCCCTTCTCCGGCGTTCCCGCCACCTTTGACATCCAGTTTCCGGGAAAGGATCAGGTTTTGGCCTGCGGGTTGTCAAACAGGGAGACGATGGTTTCGCCGCCCTTGAAGACGAACCGGCCAGCGCCGCGGGATACGAGTCCTGCGCCTGCCCGCCGTGGACAGGTGGGGCGTACTGACGCGCAAGACCAGCGCGCTGGCGGACAAGGCGTTGCTCCGCCCGGAGGACCTGTGGAAGGAACCGCTGATCATCTCCAAGCAAAAATACATCGACAACAATCTTTCCCGCTGGATGCGCCGCGACTTTGAAAAACTCAACGTGGTGGGCACGTACAATCTGCTCTGCAACGCCTCCATTCTGGTCCGCAAGGGGCTGGGGCACGCGCTCGGCATCGATCGGCTGGTCAATACATCGGGCGACAACGAACTGTGTTTCCGCCCGTTCGATCCGCCGCTGACCGTGGCGGTCCATTTCGCCTGGAAACGCTATCAGGTGTTTTCCCATCCCGCAGAACTGTTTCTCCGGCGCGTTACGGCTGCTTTTGACGGCGGGGAAACCGCAACCGGACAGGGGGACGTCCTGCGCCCCGGACCGGGCCCTTAAGACGTCCGCCATGAAATGAGAGGGAAAAGAGTCATCTTGCATATCATGCTTTAAAAGCATAAAACTGTATCCAATATAAGTATTTTACATTGTTTATCCCGCTCCTTATATGAAGGGCACGGGGGAAATCCGCCTCCGGCAGAGGTGCGCGGGGAGCATGATCCACTGCGAAAATCCCTCTTCCCGCCCCTCCGCATCAACCATAAGGAGACATACTATGACCACGTTACAGCAACTGGGTATGGCAGCCACCGTCATTGGCATCATGTCCGCCGCTCCGGCGCTCGCGCAGGACATCCCCGCCGATGCCGCCAACTTCTACAAGAGCGACAAGGTCGTCACGCAGCCGGTCACGTTCAGCAACCAGTATAAGATGGACATCGCCGGAAATCTCTTCCTGCCCAAGGGGATGGATCAAAACGCGAAGCACGCCGCAATCATCGTGGGGCATCCCATGGGCGCGGTGAAGGAACAGAGCGCGAACCTGTACGCCGCTAAAATGGCGGAACAGGGATTCGTCGCCCTGTCCGTGGACCTCGCGTTCTGGGGCGGCAGCACGGGAGAACCCCGCAACGCCGTTTCGCCGGACCTGTATGCCGAAACCTTCAGCGCCGCCGTGGATTATCTCGGCACCCGGCCCTTCGTGGACAGGGACGCCATCGGCGTCATCGGCATCTGCGGCAGCGGGAGCTTCGCCATCAGCGCCGCCAAGATCGATCCGCGCCTGAAGGCCATCGCCACGATCAGCATGTACGACATGGGCGCGGCCAACCGCAACGCCCTGAACAAGTCGCAGACACTGGAACAGAGAAAGAAGATCATCGCAGACGCCGCCGAACAGCGTTATGTGGAGTTCACCGGCGGCGAAACCAGATACACGAGCGGTACCGTGCACGAGATCACGGAAAAGTCGCATCCCATCGAGCGCGAATTCTACGCCTTCTACCGCACCCCGCGCGGCGAATTCACGCCCGAGGGCTCGTCGCCGCTCCTGACCACGCACCCGACGCTCACCAGCAACGTCAAGTTCATGAACTTCTACCCCTTCAACGACATCGAAACGATTTCCCCGCGCCCGATGCTGTTCATTACCGGCGATCAGGCGCACTCCAGGGAATTCAGCGAAGACGCCTACAGGCGCGCCGCCGAGCCCAAGGAACTGCTCTATGTCAAGGGGGCCGGGCATGTGGACCTGTACGACCGCGTGAGCCTTATCCCCTTCGACAAGCTGACCGACTTCTTCAAGAAGAACCTGAAGTAGATCCGCGTGGCGCTTGTTCTCAGGGGGCACGACAAGTCCCCTGAGAGCGTACAAATCCGGACAGCGTCCGGGGGAGTTCTTTTCAATGAAACGATACGAAGGAACGGAAAGAGCCATTCAAAAGGCAAACGCACTCGATTCGGCCTTGAGGAGACGCGCGTTCATCAAGATGGCGGCACTGAGCGTTCTCGGCACCCTTTTACCATTGCCCCGCCTTGCCCATTCCGCACAAGCAACTACGCTCATCGTGTATTATTCGTTGACGGAAAAAACGAAACGGGTTGCGGATACGTTGCAGCGGATGACGGGTGCCGACACCTTCAGGCTGGAAACGGCAGTTCCCTATGACGAGGCCGCCATCGACCGTGTACAGGAAGACCAGGCGGCCGGGCGGTTCCCGGCACTCAAGGTCTTGCCGGACCTCTCCGGCTATGACCGGATTCTGGTTGGAACCCCTGTGTGGTGGTACACGCTCTCCTCTCCTGTTGTTTCCTTTCTGCGACAGGCGGATTTCGCGGGTAAGCAAGCCGCCGTGTTCGCCACGCATATGGGATGGCTCAGGGATACCCTGTCCGATTTCGGCAAGCAGGCGCGCAACGCCCGTGTTCTGGAAGGCATTGCACTTCAGGATGTGGAACACACGGGGCAACCCGATCTGGATGAAAGACTTGATGCATGGCTGAAAAAAACGGCACGGGCCTAATCGCCACCGAAACAGGAATTCCGCCGGGCGGAAAAGCAAAACCTTCATCCGGAGGCAAGGCCCCGACACAGGCTCGGCACCCCGTGAAAAACTACAAAAAACGGTGTATTATGGAGCATGAATCTCCGCAGACGCTCTCCCTCCGTTTGAACCTTCGCCGGGCCTCCACTTCTTCATACGCACGTTTCCGCACGGCAACAGCGGTTCGGGGGAAAGATTTTTCCCGGGCCGCTGTTGCCTCACTCCATCATTGTCTTCTGGAGATGCTCCAGAAATTTCGCGGCGGCCTTTGAAAAAATCTGGTACTTTTTCCAGACGATATCCAGCCCGACCTCCAGCCTCGGCTCCAACGGCCTGAAACACAGGGGGCTGTCGCCGGATGTTCTGATAATTTTGTCCAGACACAGGGCATAGCCCATCCCCTCTTCCACCATGAGCGACGCATTGTACAACAGGTTGTAGGTCGTCATGACGTTCAGCCCGTCGAATTTGTCTCCCATCCACCCGGAAATGCCGTTCTGCACCAGAGCCTGCCTGGAGCAGAGCAGCGGCAGTCCGATCAGATCGTCGGGCCGTATCGCCTGCTTTGCCGCCAGCGGGCTGTCCCTGCGCATCAGTACGCCCCAGATGTCCGTCATGGGCAGTTTGAGGAAGTCGTACTTCGACAGGTCCGCCGGTTCGACGAAAACGCCGAAATCCACAAGCCCCCGGTCCAGACGTTCCGCGACGTCCTCGGCGTTTCCGCTGAAAAGATGGTAGGCGATATGGGGATGTTCCGCCTGCAGCCCCCGCGCGGCGCGGGCAATCAGGCGCATGGCGTCGGTTTCCCCCCCGCCGATCCAGACGTCGCCGCGGATGTCGGCATCCGACGCGCCGAATTCGGATTCCGTCTTTTCCACCAGCGCAACGATCTCCTGCGCCCGCTTGCGCAGAAACATGCCCTCCTCCGTCAGCGAAATCCTTCTTTTCCCGCGCAGGAACAGCGTCTTTCCCAGTTCTTCCTCAAGGTCCATCATCTGCCGGGAAAGGGTTGGCTGCGTGACGTGCAGGGCATCAGCCGCCCCGGATATGGTTTCCTCCCGGGCCACCGCCAGAAAATAGCGAAGAACGCGCAATTCCATCTTTCATCCTCCCGGGCGCGCCCGAAGCAGAGTGAGCGTCCCTCGGCTTCACGGCGCGCACTTGGTCATGCGGCAAACCATATCAGCCCTGTTCATGTCTGTAAAGCATACATAATCATTTAATATAAGTATTTACTATTGTAGTTTCCCCATTTTAGTGAAAATGAACAAACCAATCCCACAGATGTTGACTGTTGCGGTTCTGCTCATCCCTTCACCAGTTTTTCGTGCAGTT
>JAEXGX010000006.1 GCA_023450535.1 Pseudomonadota bacterium
GGCTGTGAATACGCCGTCATGCCGGATCGCATTGAGGCGGGTACCTTCCTTGTTGCGGCGGGCATCACGGGCGGCGAACTCCTGCTCAAAAACTGCCCGTATGACGACATGGATGCCGTACTGATAAAACTGCGCGAAGCGGGCATGGAAATATCTCTTCGAGAAGACGGCGTACTCGCCCGCCGGGGGAGCAGCGGCCTGCGCGGCGTGGATGTCAGCACCCGTCCCCATCCCGGTTTTCCCACGGACATGCAGGCCCAGATTATGGCGCTGCTCTGCCTGGCCGACGGTTCCAGCATGATCGACGAAACTATTTTTGAAAACCGTTTCATGCATGTTCAGGAACTGGTGCGCATGGGCGCGGATATTCGTCTGACCGGTTCCGCCGCTATGGTTCGCGGCGTGGAACGCCTGACCGGCGCGCCGGTCATGGCTTCGGATCTCCGGGCCAGCGCCTCTCTGGTGCTGGCCGGTCTTGCCGCACGCGGCAAGACCACCGTGCAGCGTATCTATCACCTTGACCGGGGTTACGAGAGCATGGAAGTTAAACTGCAAGCCGTGGGGGCACGTATCCAGCGTGTCCCCGCCGACGCGTAAGCGTTGGAGCTCTCATTTCTCGGGGAAAGGTCTTCTCAAGGGACGGCCTTTCCTCACTCGCCCCCAAATGGCTTTCGAATAGCTTTGCTTTATTCCGCAAAATTTCCTTTGCGGTTTGAAAGTTCCCCCCAGCATGGGGAAGAAGGGACTGCCAAATTGGCGAAGCCGATGAAATCCTTTTTGTCCCCCCTTCTTTCAGAGAGGGGTAATCCCCACAGCTCCTATCCCCAGAATGCCGAGTCAGTCGACGGATGGAGCCGACTGTGGGTTGAAAATGCCGCTGAACAAAACACAGAGAAATAGCTTTTTCCTGCGCGACGTAGCGCCTTCCTTCCGGAGCGGTGTTCCGCCGCTCTTTTTCTGGCAGTTCTGCACTCTTGCCATATTGATCGGGGTTATCTCCGCCCGGCACCTTCTTGCGGGCTGTGCCGCAGCCGCCATTCTGTTCTGGCTCTGCCATGCGCCGAAGCCTGCTCTGCTGTCCATGCCCGTACGCCCGACGGGCAGCAACGCCGCAAGTGAATTGCGGCTGTTCCAGCTTCCCGGAAAGTCTCGCCTTGCTCTGGCTCGCCGCTTCGTTTTATTGCTTTGCATGATCGCGGGCTTTCTGCATATGCGCCATGCAGAGCCGGAATACCCCGTGGACATTCCAGCCTGGTTCAATAGCGGAGAACGGGTGGAAGTACGGGGACAAGTCGCATCCGTGAACGGACTTCCGGATCGCCGTCTGCGAATCCTGCTGGAAAATGTGCGCCCTGCCGCCGACACCTCCCTTCCCCCTTTGCCGGGCAAGGTAAATTTTTCCTGGGATCAAGCGCGTTTACCCGGTACTCCGCGCCCGCTCCCCGGCCAATATCTGGTCGTTACTTCACGCATCCGTCCCGTGTCTTCCTTTACCAACATCAACGCCGGAGAGCAGGGCAACGACATCGCCGCATACTGGGCGGCAAAAGACGTGTGGTTCAACGCCTGGGCCATGTCACACCCCGGGCGGGAACTGCCTGTAAAGGTAGACGGCGAGCCTGATTCCGGCCCCAAACTGCGCGAACAATTAAGAAGCGCCTTTGTACGTAACCTTGACAATGTCGCGCCCTTGTCATTCACGACAAATGAGGAAAGCAGGGATGAGGCGGATTCCATCCCCTTCATGACGCAAGGACAGGCCATGTTGCCCGCGCTGCTTTTCGGAGATCGCTATGCGCTGAACTCTTCCACCCTGGATCTGTTCACCAAGGCGAGTCTGGTGCACTCTCTCGCGCTGTCCGGGCAACATCTTGCGCTGGCACTCCTGATTGCAGCAGGTTGTGCCGCATGCATGGGTAAACTGCGCCCTCACCTTTTTCTGTATCTGCCGCGCCGCAAGCTGATTTTTACCTTGGGTCTGCCTCTCGCTCTGCTCTACCTTTGGCTGGGCGACGCTCCGCCGTCTTTAATTCGGGCCGCGATCATGCTTTTTGCCGGAGCAATGCTCTGGTTGAACGGCAGGGTGTCCACCCCGCTAGATGCACTGTTTTTTGCCGGGTTATGTTTTTTGATCGTTCACCCGGCCAGTGCCTTTGACCTTTCAGTGCGCCTGTCCATGCTTTCCGTCGCGGGCATAGTTCTGGCCGGGCCATTGCTGCGTGCCGTACCCTTTCATTCTCGCTGCCTGCGCGCAACCTCACAAATGCTCCTCGTCTCCCTTGCTGCTCAGGTCGCAACACTGCCGGTTGTCCTACACGCCTTCGGCAGGGTCAGTCTCTGCTTCATTCTCAATCTGGTCTGGCTGCCAGCGTTGGGCGTCGTCGTTTTGCCCCTTGCCGCTCTGGGCTGCGCCCTGCTTCCCTTTGCCGACGGCAGTGAAGTATTGCACGTTCTGTTGTCCGGCGCAGCTCTGCCTGGCGATCTTTTGCTGGATCTGCTGACGCACATGGAGGCTTCCGGGCTGCTTGCCGTCGCACAGGGCCTCAAACCTTCAGGGCTATCCATGCTCGGCTTTGCCTGCGCGCTGGCGGCGCTGGCCTGTGCAGCAGGAAAAAGCGGCCCTTCCTCCGCATGCCGCAAACTGCTGCTCTGCGGCGTTATCCTGCTCCCCGCAGGATTATGGCAAAGAAACGGCGAAACCTTGCTTGCCCGGCATGAACAACGTATTGAACTGCGTATGCTCGATGTCGGACAGGGCCAGGCGCTTGTGCTCGAATACCCTTCCCCTTCCGGCATCGGACGCATACTGCTGGACGGCGGCGGCTCACTGTCTCCACGCTTCGATACAGGCAGGGACATCGTGGCCCACGCCCTGACTTTCAATCGTGCTCCGCAGATTGAGGCCGTCATGGCTTCCCATGCCGACATGGATCATATCCGGGGATTAATCGCCGTGACGGACAGTTTTCACGTCAGAACACTGTACCGTTCCGCCCTGCCGGGTGCCTTCGACAAAGGCGACGGTCCGCGTCTGATAGAAACGGCACGCCAACACGGCATTTTCGAGTCTCCACTCCAGCGCGGCGATATCATTCCCCTGTCTGACGGTCTTTCCCTCGAAGTGCTGCATCCGCCCGCGCAAGGCCGCTTTTCCAGCAATAACAGCTCACTGGTGATCCGGTTGGTCAGAAACGGGGAGGGACTGGCACTGCTATGCGGTGATGCGGAACGTTCCGCCCTGAAGCAAATACTCCGTTCCGGTGTGCCGCTTCAGGCTTATGCACTGGTGCTGCCCCATCATGGTTCCCTTTCCAGCTTTCTGCCCGAATTCTATGACGCCGTAGCTCCTGAAGTCGCCCTTATCTCCAGCGGAGCATACAACAATTTTAATTTTCCGCACCCCGATATATTGGCTGCCCTGACCGAACGCAGTATTACCGTGTTCAATACGGCAGAGCGCGGAGAAGTGCGTCTGAGCTGGACAAACAGAAACGCCGCGCCTGCTCTGCACTTCGGCAAAGCGGGCGCTGGAGCAGTTCAACATTGAGATTACCCTGAATACGTTCCGGCGGGAGAATGGATCTATATCCGGTGCTCTCTCAATTCCACGCCACGCGCCGCAAGTTCGTCCCGCAACAGGCCGCAGAGCAGCGGAAGGCGCTTGCGCGCTGTGGGAGTAAGTTCCGTGCCCATGCTCCGGTAATCCTCCGGTTCCATTCCCAACACCACGGCCTCTGGCCTTTTGCCGATCAGCTCGCAGAAAATCAGGGTATCCACCAAATCCGTCTGGTGCATGGAATCGCGAAAACTCACGCTCTTGCGCAGGTCATCTCCCGTCAAACGGTATATCGCGCCCGCTTCGCCGCCGCCCAGCACGGCATCCAGCACAAACACCATATCACATGAGGTCAGCGCGTCCATCAGCCCCATGCCCAAGGTGCCGCCATCCACCAATGTGACGTTCTCCGGAAACTCCCAACGCTCCCGCACCAGCTCCAGCGCACGCACGCCAATGCCTTCATCCGTGTACAGAATATTCCCCACGCCAAGCACGAGAATTTTTTTCATGTCGTGTCCTTGGGGAGAAAGGGAAATTTGGGGGGG
>JAEXGX010000023.1 GCA_023450535.1 Pseudomonadota bacterium
CAGCAGAACCGTGACAAGCGGAACAGGAAGGTTCAGAAACATGGCGTTGCCTTGGTAAAAGTGATGTGCGGCGCACACCATGCCTCAACGCGGAAAAAATTCAAGTTCGACGTCGCCTCCTTCGCACAATACAATGTTGGCCTCACCCCCACACAATGGCATAGTGCCAGTGATAGCGCGGTGATGGAGGCCAACAGTATATTTCAAAGTGCCCCTCTAGGCCATGTCGTCATTTGCCATGCAATAAGTTGAAATTATTGAGAATAATCTTTTGTAACTCAGAAAATAATTTAATAATTTCAATATGTTGCATTGAATTGACGGTAGCATCTAGAACATCCAGATGAATGTCAAGCTTCCTCTAAAAAGATTGTCGTATCTGGTCGTGCGGATATTTTCGTCAAAATTTGTAATCAGATACACAAACTGAGGGCGAACGGTAAGGTTTTGATAGAGTTTATAATGAGTTAGGAAGTTGATTTCCCACGCGGAATCTGCCGTGGTCATATAATAAATGGGTGTCCTGTAAGTATCCGCCGGCCTGCTCACCGAATCATCCGTAACGCGGTTGGTGTTGTTGGTTCCCTGAAAATAGGTCACCATCAGGGAGTGATTCAAGTCATCAATAAAAGATACCTCCTTCACGCCGAATCTAATACCCCAAAGGCCCGCCGCGGACTGGCTGGGGCTGTAAGGGAAAAGCATGGACAATGGGTCTGAATAGATGTCGGAGTGGTTGAAGCGTCCCCTGAAGCTCAGCATGCGGTTACTGCCCTTGGAGTCTGCATCGTCCCCCGAGGCATACCAGCCCTGGAGGAAGGGGGTACCCCAGGAGGTTTTCATTTCCGCCCCAAGTGCGGCATACCAGCCCTTGCGTGCAGCGGTGCCGCCAGCGTCATTAGCGCTGTATAAAATATCTGTGGTAAATCTGAAGGGAGCAAACATGGTCAACTCGCCGCCCAACCCCGCCCAATACACCGTAGTGTGGGCCCCCAAGTCCTCTGGGATGGAAGAAGAACCATATCCGTATCCCATCATATCATCATCTGGAACATAGGTCGGCTTACCATTAGTATCCCTGCTCTTGATGCCGTTGCCATGCTGGCCAATCATACCCCAGGGGCTGATTTTGTAGCCGTCTTCCTTGAGATCTGCCTTCAGAAATACAAGATCCACACTGCTATGCGGGTAATGTTCAGTCCCCCATTTGCTCAAATTGGCTGAAGGGCGCAGCCAGCCGGCATTAAGCGACACCTTTTTGTTGAGCGGAGTGTGTACCATCACACTGTCTACTGTCCTGCCAAAAACCGGGGATCGGAACACGTAGTTGGACAAGAGCAGTAGCTGTCGCCCCATACGTACCTCCACATCAGTGGAGGGAACACGCCAGGCAAGATGGGCCATGGGCACGGACACGGGTGTGCCCGGGCCGCCCACTCCGGAGTCGCCCCAGAAAAGGGTATGCGTATAGGGCCTGCTATTACCTGCTTGTAACTGGATGAAAGCGGAAACGTCCTCATTGACGTTTATGTCCAGATTAAGGCGAGCAACGTGGTGGGCGGTAAAAGTGTCGCCATGGAAGCCGTCGGTGACGTGCCCCCCCACCATCCATGAGCCGGAAACCTTGAGATCCATGGCGGAAGCGCTGTTTGGGGCAGATAAAACTACACTTACGGCAAAAAGCAAAGTCAGGAGTTTTTTCACAACATATCCCCTTATAAAATTTCCAGGCAGAACCGCCCGCAAACAGAGAAAGCCGGAGTACAGCAACTTTCCGATTGTGTGTTTTTTCACTATACCCGAATCTTGTTCATATCGGAGAAGCGGATGTTTAACGACCAGGCTTTTGACATGCCAGCGGATACAATTAATAAAAACCGACGTCAGTTCAGATTTATAGATTGCTATATTTGTGCCAAAAAAAATTACTAATTATAACACTGTGTTGATTTGGAGCATATATCCTATTTCACTATATTCAGTGATAATTCACACGAAATTTCGTATTTATTTTTTTACACTGTATTTCGTGACAGGAAGTGTATCTTCAATATCTGCAGCGAAAGATAAAGCAGATTAAGTTCACGATTATACTGAACCGGAACAGCATGTTCCGGTTCACAAGCCTTACGCCTGAAGTCGGAGCAATACGCAACAAACAAATTGCGCCTACTCCGGTGTCACAGAGGCGTCTCGTTTCATTCGGCTCCTGAACTATTTCAAAGCTGAAATGGCCCTAGCCGATGTTCATAATGAGGCTGCTGACAATGTTAACAACCTCAAAAATTACGAGTAGAGGCGGTTATGTCACACCGCTAGCAGATCGAAGATACTCTGAAGGGCATTTGTTTAGGTGGTAAAACTCTGCACTGCCAAGGCACCCATTATGGAAACAGAGCCTTCAGATGGAGCCAGAGCCTTTCCGCACTTTTTTATATGACAGTTTTAATTTATCCAGACGGCTACGCAAGGTATTGGGATGCATTCCGGCTTTGGCAGCTGCGCCGTCGTGCCCGTAAATATGTCCACCGCACAACTCCAGTAGATTTTTAAAATAATTCTTTTGCATAGTGTTAAAATCCGGACAATCTGCCTGGCCATGAGAGAGTGTGTAGTTTCCAGACGCAGCAGTCTCAATACTCACATTAGAAAAACGTAAATCGCCGTTGGGGCGCAATACCATGGCTTCCTCCACCACATTTTGGAGTTCGCGCACATTGCCAGGCCAGGCATAGTGGTAAAGCTTTTCCATCTCTCCTTCAGCCACCAAAGGAGTTTTTATCTTCCACCGGGCAGCAATTTTCTCTGCAAAATGCGTGACGAGTAGAGGTATATCCTGGCGCCGCTCACGTAACGGAGGCAGTTCAATAGGCAGAACCCGGAGCCTGTAAAACAAATCCTCCCTGAAATTTCCTTCCTTCACCTTTTGCCGTAAATCACAGTTTGTAGCGGCGATCAATCTGAAATCGATAGGAATGCTTTTGTTTCCTCCCACCTTTTCAAGAACTTTTTCCTGCAAAATCCGTAAAAGCCTCGCTTGAACATCCAGAGGTAACTCGCTGATTTCATCCAAAAAAAGAGTGCCGCCATCTGCCCTTTCAAAACGACCTTTATGATCGCTTACGGCACCTGTGAACGCACCTTTATTATGTCCGAAAAGTTCACTATCGATCAATGTGGCAGGTATGGCGCCGCAATTCACGGCAATAAAAGGGTGCCTCGAACGTGAAGACAAGTCGTGAATGGTTCGAGCGATCACCTCCTTCCCTGTGCCGGTTTCTCCCGTAATCAATACCGGAGTATCTACCGGGGCTACCAGGCGGGCTTTCTCTATAACCTTGGACAAGCCGCTGTCTGCTCCGACGACGTTGGTAAAGCGCATCCCATTGAGTTCACGCCGTAAGGAAATATTTTCTTCAAGCACCCGCTCTTTCACCGCCTCCAATTCTTGATAGCGGCGGCAGTTGGTAACAGCGCTGAAAAGAGGGCTGCGCAAGGCCTGCAAGATAGTCGTGTCTTCTTCAGTCACCGTATAGTTTGATTCAAAAAAGAATGTAGCTCCCCCCAGAGGTTCACCGGCGTTACGAAGTATGAGGCGGAACACCGGCAATGTGAGGTTTTCCACAAAGGCAGCCATCGGGTGGCTTGCGTTATTAATCAAAAGTCCTTTTGTATCATCGAGCATTTTCCACGCGCCTTCCACGACAAATCTGGCTTGTTCCGCAGTGGCCGGTGTATATTTAACATTCAAGTCAACGCCAGAGTCGTCCACCCGCGCCCAGCGCTCATGAATAAGAGTTTTTTCGTTCATTACGGTGAACTGCAGGGCGTATATCGGCATCTGCGTTTTTAGAAAAGAGAAAAAGTCGAGCAAGGCGGTCCTGAGATCCAGTGTACCGCATAAAATATCAACAGATTTTATAAAAATTTCGGTGTGTTTGGTATAAATCGACATAATTTACGAAATATAGTGAAAAAGAAAAAAAACGATACTTCGGGCAACACATCACTAAATATAGTGGTATTATGCAGCTCTGTCAACCTAATATGGTGTTATAATGAATAATTTTTTTTGGCACGAATATAGCAACCATAAAAAACATGGCTGGCATCGATTCTTATTAATTTAGAGCCGTTCGCCATTGAAATGCTCTACGGAATCGAGCAAGACGAGACTCCGCCGCAATGCCGGAGCAACCGCAATTCACTTGCGGCGTAACGCTTCGGCTTCAAGCGTGAAACCTGCGGGTCAGAACATGGGATCTGACTGGTAGCCGGTAGATATTTTCAATCACAAAACGCTCTAGGAGGATTCAGTGGATCGAGACACTTCTATCAATACCTCGGCTTCCCAGGTAGTCGATAGTGATTACCCGTATGGCAAACGATACGCCTATTCTATTTTATTTCTATTTGGACTGCTCTGGCTTTTTGACCTTGCGCTCCGATTAGTCGTCAGCTCTCTATTCAGCGACATGAACCGGGATCTTGGCATAACTCCTTCGCAATTTGGACTTTTAACCGGCATTGTAAGTTTTGCCATTTCCCTTCTTGTTTTCCCTGTGTCAATACTTGAAGACCGCTGGAGTCGTAAAAAGACAGTAGCAATAATGGCCATTATTTGGGCAATAGCAAGTTTGCTTTGCGCTTTCAGCGGACAATTCTGGCAGCTTCTCTTGCTACGTTTCCTCGTCGGGGCGGGGGAAGCAGGTTATGGCCCCGGGGCAAGTACCATTGTACAAGATGCCTTTCCTCCACAGAAACATAATACCGTATTAGGCATACTGCAGGCATGCGGTCCTATCGGCGCCATCGCCGGCATGATCTTGGGCGGTATCATCGTGCAATACTTGGGATGGCGCTGGGCATTCGGGTTGGTCGCCATTCCCTGCATTCCGGCAGCATTTATGGTTCTCTTCATTAAAGAACCGGTACGCCAGGCCGTGACTAAGATTAATAAAAATACAGGAATCGAAGAAAAGGTACCCTTTGGGCAAATCATGAAAAAAATACTCACGACGCGCACTTTGCTCTTCCTCTATTGCGGGATGTCACTGGTGCTGATCTTTTATTCGTGCGTCGTCCTCTGGGTTCCAAGTTTCTTCAGGTATACGGAAGGTCTCAGTCAACAGGCTGCGGGCATTAAAGGGGCAGGCGTCATGCTGACCAGCGCCCTCGGAGCAGTACTGGGCGGAAGCCTTGGCGATCGCCTCAGCAAAATCAAACCCTCATTGCCGTTGGTATTTGCGGGTATTGCCATGTTTATAACGTGTGCGGCCTTTCTGCTCGGATTTTTATATGTGCCGCAGGGCTGGCGTTACCCGTGCATGCTGGTAGGCGGCCTTTTTCTCAGCAGTCAGCTTGGCATAGCGTATGCGACCGTTTTGCGGGTATCGCACAAGGGTATTCAGGCAACAGCCCTGGGCAGCCTCATCCTGGTGCAGAATCTTTTTGGAGCGACCGTAGGAGCCTCTATTTCCGGCTTTATAGCTGAATACTATGGCAAGGTATTCATGCAGATGGAAACCTATAAAACTCTTGCCATACAAAATGCTTCGGCGGCCCATGATGCCATGATGGCTTACAGCATCCAGCATGCCATACTGGCAATGAGTTTCATGACCATACTAAGCGGAATCAGCTTCATTCTCGCCTCACGCTACTACGATAAAGACTGCGCTGGCGCGGAATGTTTTGCCTAGAATAAAGATAAGGAGTTAGTATTTATGTGTTCTTGCCACCTGCAAGCCTTTTCGAGCCAAGAAGCTGCTATCTTAAGTGGAGACAAAACTCTGCAGGGAACCGTTACCGACCGCGTTATGCGGCTCTATGAAGCGATTAATCCGACCCAGGCACCCAGAGTTACGCTTGAGCGAGCTGTGCTGTTCACCGAATCTTTTAAAAAAACCGAAGGGCAACCGATAACGCTCCGCTGGGCCAAAGCGCTCAAACATTTTGCCGAAAACGTGACGATCACGATCTTTGACGACGAATTGCTCGTGGGGAGGCCCAATACATGGCTTGGCCGTTGGGCACTGGTCTATCCCGAACTTGACGGCAGTAATATTGCTGCAGGCGTTGCCATGTTTCGGAGCCTGGAAGGAAAGCCGGGGTATGTGATTGTCACAGATGAAGACAGGAAGGTTATTGACGAAACCATTATCCCCTACTGGGCAGGGCGAGACTATGCGACCGCATTTCATGCGGCAATGCCGGAAGAGACGCGCTTTATATGCTATGGGCCAGACCCGAAGAATACCATTCGCCTCACCGGAGTAGTCATGCCCAGCGCCATGATGCGGCATACGCAGAACTGGACGCCGGACTTCAGTAAGATTCTCACGCGCGGAGTCAAGGGAATTCGTGAGGAAGCCCAGGAAAAACTTGCTATGCTTTCCGAGCCGCGCGAGATAATCGACAAAAAGCCCTTCCTGGATGCAGTGCTCATTACTTGCGACGCCATGACGATTTGGGCCAGACGGTACGCCGAGCATGCCAGAAAACTGGCCGCCGAACACCCCAACCCGCAAAGGCGGCAAGAGCTTCTTGATATAGCAGAAGTATGCGACTGGGTTCCTGAGCATCCTGCCCGCACATTCCATGAGGCTTTGCAGGCCCAATGGTGGGGGCAACTTTTCAATCGCGTGGAACAGACCAGCAGCGCGATGGGACAGGGCCGCATGGATCAATATCTTTTGCCTTATTACCGCAAAGATCTGGCTCAAGGCAGCATTACAAAAGACTCCGCCATTGAGCTGTTCCAATGCCTTTGGTTGAACATGGTGCAGGCTGTCGAAATAAAAATGAACGAATTCGCTGCCGCCGGTACCGAAGGGTTTGCCAAATTTGAAGATGTTTGTCTTGGAGGGCAAACCAGTGACGGGCTCGACGCCACCAACGAACTTTCCTATCTCATTCTTGAATCGACCCGTGCCTTGCCGCTGACCACGCCCGAACCCGTTATTCGTATTCACTCGGGCACGCCAGATCGCTTTCTGCACTATATCGCAGAAACCATCAAGGATGGCCGGGGGCAGCCAAAGGTGGTCAATGACGAACTGATCATCCCTTTTTATT
Organism: Pseudomonadota bacterium; assembly: GCA_023450535.1. Classification (GTDB taxonomy): domain Bacteria; phylum Desulfobacterota; class Desulfovibrionia; order Desulfovibrionales; family Desulfovibrionaceae; genus Mailhella. Next base: position 7,078 of record JAEXGX010000023.1, read on the forward strand.
TGGCCAATGGCATCACCATGAAAGAGGCTCTTGATTGGACAGGGTCAGGGTGCTGTGAAAATCGTCTGATTAACCGGGAAAGCCATGTCACCGGCGGCGGTGTTCTCAACTACGGAGCCATCCTTGAATTCACCTTCCGCAATGGTCGAATGAAAGTTTTCAAGGATATGCAATTCGGGCTCGAAACCGGCGACCCTCGGACCTGGACAAGCTTTGACCAGGTTTGGGAGGCCTTCTGCAAACAGGCGGAACATGTGCTCAAACATTGCCTGATTCAGCAGAACGTCGCGCTGAAAACAAAAGGTTCTTGGTTTGGCTCCCCCCAGACATCCATGCTGCATGATCTGGCCATGAGAGAATGCCGCGACTTGCATACGCACGGCACGCCCTTCCCGGGCGCTCTCGATCATTCCACTGTGGAAGGGATTGGCAAGGGAACCGCGATCGACAGCCTCGCCGCAGTCAAACATCTTATCTTCGATACAAAAGCCCTGACCTGGGATCAACTTTTGTCTGCCATGGAAAGCAATTGGCAAGGGCATGAGGACATCCGGCAGATGTGCCGCAACGCGCCGAAATACGGGAACGGCATCGCCTGGGTTGATGAACTGGGGTTCAGGATAGAGAGTTTTTTGCTGGAGTATCTGCATCGGCATCCCAAACCGGGCGGCCAATCCTTTCTTCTGCGGCAGATTCCCGTTACTGCGCATGTCCCCATGGGCAGAGTCACATGGGCAACGCCCAATGGACGATTTGCCAATGAATATTTGTCTGAGGGCATTTCCGCATCTCATGGCATGGACGTGAAAGGACCCACCGTGGCTCTGACTTCCATCGCTCGGGCGCATAACCGCAGCTACAGCGAAAAGGGCGGTGACCTGATTAACATGAAGTTCACTCCTGCCAATGTCGCCGGAGAGGAAGGTACACGCCGGCTCATGCAGATCATTCGCACATGGCGGGATCTGAAGCTTTGGCATATTCAATTCAATATCGTCAATAAAGAAACGCTTCTCGCCGCTCAAAAGGAGCCGGACAAGTACCGGAATCTGATCGTGCGAATTGCTGGCTATTCGGCGTACTTCGTAGATTTATCGCCTTCGCAGCAGGCGGAAATCATCGCACGCACGGAAGAACATCTGGGCGGGTGAACCTTGTGCCCCCTCCTGACTGAACAATATTTGCAAAGGAGAATCATATGGAACTCAAGGGTAAAACGGCAGTTGTCACCGGGGCCAACCGCGGTATCGGCAAAGGTATCGCAAAGGTTCTTGCCGACAAGGGCGCAAACGTTGTCGTTATGGGAAGGAACAGAGAAGCTCTCGAGCAGGTCGCCCAGGAAATTATCGCCGCCAACGGAAACGCTATGGCGGTCGTCGCTGACGTGACTCAAAAAAATTCCCTTGACGCCATGGTTGAGGCAACTCTCAAAAAATTCGGAAGCCTCGATATTCTTGTCAATAACGCAGGAGTCGAATCTCCGGCAGCCTTACTGCAGGACGTTACCGAAGAGCAATGGGACAAGGTTTTGAACACGAATCTCAAAGGCGTCTTCCTTTGCTGTCAGGCAGTGCTGCCACCGATGTTCAATCAGAACAAGGGGCGAATCATCAATATAGGCTCCGTCGCCAGCCTGCGCATGACCTTCCTTGGCAGCGTCAACTATTCCGCCTCCAAGCACGGGCTGATTGGCCTTACGAAACATCTGGCCTGGGAACTGGCGGATCACAACATTACTGTGAATACCGTTTGTCCCGGAGGCGTCAGTACTGCAATGACGGAATCGACAACATCGGCCGAATTTCGGGACAAGGTGCGTAAGCGGCTGATTCCGCTCGGTCGTTCTTCAAGTTGTGATGAAATCGGCGAGGCGGTCAGTTTCTTTGCTGGCGAAAGCGCCGCCATGATCACCGGTCAGGCCATAGCTGTGGATGGCGGCATATTGACAGGATACGGAGAAGATCTGCGTGCTGTTGTCCGCGCACGCATGGCGAGTTTGAAGGCTGCCGGGGCACAGTAACTCTTTAGAGCAGATTAATTTTAGCATTTTATAATGTTAAAATTTAAGACACTCCCGCTTCGGCATCTGACAGCGCCCATGAATGGCGCTCATGCCTTCGCGGCGACCGCCTGCTTTCGCAGGTGAAAGAGCATCTTCAAAATGTAGTCCCGGCAAAATAGGGCAGAAACCGGATTCCACCTGTATGAGCAGGGCAGGCGCATCTATGTTTTGGCTTCACACACACCTTGCGCACCGAAAGAGATGCCTTTTTCTCTCCCCGGACTCGCATAAAGCATACAAAAAAATGCAGACGCGCCTGCCCTGAGCAGACAATGCTTGGTTCCTGTTTCTGACTTGAAAGGTTTACCATGCAAGCAAAGATACCAAATCCCGTGAAACAAACGGGCCTGGTTCTGAACATCCAGCATTTCTGTACGGAAGACGGACCGGGTATCCGCACGACCGTCTTCCTTAAAGGGTGTTCACTGCGCTGCAAATGGTGCAGCAATCCCGAAAGTATCGGTTCAAAACCTGAAATCGCCTATAACAGAGAGAAGTGTATAGGCAAGAAACAATGTGGTCGTTGTCTTCAGACTGTTCCACAAGAAGCGTTGCATATAGCTGACGAACTTGATGACCGCGTGCATGTCAACAGGAGTATTGCCGAAGAAAACAGCAAAAAACTGGCTACCGTATGCCCCACCGGGGCGTTTGTTCTCTTCGGAAGAATGATGAGCGTTGACGAGGTATTGGCTGAAGCAGAGTACGACAGCATATCCTATCATCAATCTGGCGGTGGACTCACGCTCAGCGGGGGAGAATGCCTTCTTCAACCCGATTTCTGTGCGGCATTGCTGGCTGGCGCACATGAACGTGGATTTACAACAGCCATCGAAACCGCCGGAAATGTTTCCTGGGAATCCCTGGCGAAGGTGCTGCCACACGTCGACGTGATGCTCCATGACTGGAAGCTTATGAATCCAGAACATCACAAAATTTGGTGCGGCGCGGATAATGCGAATATCATCGCCAACTTTAAAAAGGCTTATTCGATGTTTCCCCAAGTCAGGTTCATCGCCCGTACACCGCTCATTCCCGGTGTGAATGATAATGAAGAACACATTCGCTCTGTTCTGGCCTGCATCTCGCCATACCCAAACGTCACGGATTACGAACTGTTGCCATACCACAGCTTTGGCATAAGCAAGTACAAATTTCTTGGTCGAGAAAACGATGTTCCCGATTTTGCCCCCCCTGATCCCCAAAAGATGCGTCATCTGCAGGGGATCATCAATGAAGTTCTCAGTCACAGACCTAGAGCGCTTTGCTCTTGAAAATATCTGCGGACCGGATCCTGTATCCTGACCCGCACTAAATTGCGAAAAAACGGATTCGACAAAGACCCACTTTCACCCCGGCCTTGCGCCAGGTTTTCAGGAGCTTGCCACATGCCGCAGCTTGTCTACGGAGTATGGGACGGCATCGTCTACGACAACAGGGGCGCCAATGTCCCCGCCAGCCCTCAGGGGCTTGATCTGA
>JAEXGX010000355.1 GCA_023450535.1 Pseudomonadota bacterium
GAGGAGGATGCCGGGCTTGCCCGTCATTCAGATTGATGAAAAACCCAGACTGCTGAAAAACCGGGGCTTATCTCTGCTCTCTGTATCCGTACGAAGCTCCGCTTCTACGGCTAAAGGTGCCCCGTGCCCCAGCGGGATCGAGCCGGTCTGGCAGGGAGATACTCTCTTCCGGAGAAATACAACGGAGCACAGGGCTGGACTCCGATGTGTCAATATTCTGAGGTTGGACTACTCTCGCTATGGAATGGACAGATACAGCTCTGGTGCTCCATGTGGGCAAATTCAGGGAGGCGGATCTTTGGGTTCGCCTCCTTGCGCTTGAGCAGGGGCTGGTCACTGCGTTCGCGTTCGGGGGCAGTCGAAGCCGTCGCCGCTTTACCGGCTGCCTTGATGCGTTCAATGTGATCCGGGCGCGTGTTACGGCGTCGCGCAACGGACAGTTCTTCAACATGCAGGAATCCACGCTGTTGGAAGGCCCCGAGCGCTTGCGTCGGGACTGGCGGCGTCAGGGCATGGCGGCCAATTGCGTGCGCTTCATGGAGGCGTTGGGAGTGCCGCCTGATGCCGCTCCGCTTAGCTTTTCTCTGCTGCGGGAGCTTTTGGGATTGTTGGAAAACGAGGAGAACCCTCCGGAGCTCGCTCCGCTCTTTTTCCGTTTTCGCCTGGCGGCTGAACAGGGGTATGCGCCGGATCTGCGCCTGTGTTCCCGGTGCGGCAATGCTCTGGATGGTTTTGACAAAGTGTATTTTCTTGTGGGGGACGGGCAGGCCTGCTGCCCTGACTGCCGCCCCTGGGGGGGAATGAGCCTTGCGCTCGGGCAGGAATCACTTGACGTTCTGCGCAAAGTTCAGGAATACTCCCCGAGCCGGTGGGCGGAACTCGAACCTTCATCTGACAGCAGACGTGAGGCAGGGCGGCTCATTGACGCTTTTGTGCGTTATCATCTCGGTCTGGAGTGGGTAAACGGCCGTTTCAGGAGAAATTCATGAATTTTCAGAATGTCATTTTGACCTTGCAGAATTACTGGGCCCAGCAAGGCTGCGCCATTGTACAGCCCGTGGATTTGGAATGCGGGGCGGGTACATTCAATCCGTCCACCTTTTTACGCGTGCTGGGGCCCGAACCCTGGAAGGCCGCGTACGTCGAGCCTTCCCGCCGCCCCACGGACGGCCGGTACGGTGACAACCCCAACCGCCTGCAGCATTATTTTCAGTTTCAGGTTATCCTTAAGCCGTCTCCCGAAAATGTGCAGGAGTTGTATCTCGGCAGTCTGCGCGCTTTGGGCCTGGATCCCGCCCGGCACGATATCCGTTTTGTGGAAGATGACTGGGAATCTCCCACGCTCGGGGCCTGGGGTCTGGGCTGGGAAGTTTGGCTCAACGGCATGGAAGTATCGCAGTTCACGTATTTCCAACAAGTAGGCGGCATTGAGCTGGCGCCGATCAGTGTTGAACTGACCTACGGGCTTGAACGTCTGACTATGTATCTGCAGGGCAAAGAGTCTGTCTACGATATCGCCTGGAACGACAGCATCAGCTATGGCGACGTGTACCGCCAGAATGAGGTGGAGCAGTCGCGCTACAATTTCGATGAAAGCGACGCGGCCATGCTGCTTACGCACTTCAATGACTTTGAAAAGGAGTGCAGCCACCTCATCGAGCTTGAACTGCCCCTGCCCGCCTATGACTATTGCCTGAAATGCTCGCATACCTTCAACCTGCTTGATGCGCGCGGGGCCATTTCCATTACGGAACGCGCGGGCTATATCGGCCGTGTGCGCAATCTGGCTTCCGGCGTGGCCCGGTTGTATGCGGCACAGCGCGAAGCGCTGAATTTCCCCATGCTCAAGCCCATGCCCAAGGAAGGCGACAAATGAGTCATTTTGTTCTTGAAATCGGCACGGAAGAGTTGCCTTCCCGTTTTTTGGCCCCGTTGGAAAAAGAACTTTCCGAACGCTTTGCCACTGCTCTGGGCGAGGCGGATCTGCATTTTGATGAACTGGCTGTGTCTGCTACGCCCCGCCGTACCCTGCTGCACCTGCGCGGGCTTGCCGATATGCAGCCGCTGCGCGAGGAGGTAGTGCTCGGCCCCTCGCTCAAGGCCGCGTATGACGCCGAAGGCAAGCCTTCCAAAGCCGCAATGGGATTTGCACGCGGGCAGGGTGTGGAGCTTTCCGCTCTGTTCACGCAGGAGACGGAAAAAGGCTCCTACGTTGCCGCGCGTAAAACAGTTGGAGGAGCTTCCGCTCTGGATGTGCTGAAAACAGCCGTGCCGTCCATCATCAGCGCGCTTTCCTTTCCCAAGCGCATGCGCTGGGGGAGCGGCAGTTTTGCCTATGCCAGACCCATGCACTGGATCGTCGCCCTGCTTGACGAGGAGGTTGTGCCCTTCGTGGTGGGGAATGTGAAATCGGGCCGGGTGACATGCGGCCACCGGGTGCATGGTCCCGGCCCCTTTGAAGTGGCGCATGCGGACGATATGGACGCCGTACTGGCTGAAAAGTGCCGTATCATCGCGTCGGATGCCGCACGGCGGGAAATTATTATCGCCGGCGGCGACACCCAGGCTGCGGCCATTGGCGGCCGTGTGCTCTGGAACGATGCCCTGCTGGGTGAAGTTGAGGGTCTGGCGGAACACCCCGTTCCTTTGCTCGGAGATTTTGACCCTGCCTTTCTGGAACTGCCGCGCGAAGTGCTGCTCACCAGTATGGAAACGCACCAGAAAAGTTTCGGCATTGAAGATGGGGAAGGGCGGCTCATGCCGCATTTTCTCACCGTGCTCAACCTTGACCCCGAGGATGTGAGCGTGGTGAAAAAAGGCTGGGAACGCGTGTTGCGCGCCCGCCTTGAAGATGCCCGTTTTTATTGGAATACCGATCTCAAGACTGGTTTTGAACCCTGGACGGCATCGCTGGATCACGTTATTTTTCTCGGCCCTCTGGGCTCAATGGGCGACAAATGCCGCCGCCTTGAGCGCCTGTGCGGCTGGCTGGCCGGTCAGGCGGGCGTCGCGGCCCACATGGCCGCGCCCCTGTCCGTTGAAGACGCCGCGAAAGCAGGCCGTGTGGCCAAAGCGGATCTTGTGTCCCAGATGGTGGGTGAGTTCGATACGCTTCAGGGCATTATGGGGGGAATTTATGCCCGCCGGATGGGCCTTGGGGAACATGTGGCCGCTGCTCTGGCGGAACAGTACCTGCCAGCCGGGCCGGACAGCTCCGTGCCTTCCACCGATGCCGGGGCGCTGCTTTCTCTTGCGGACAAGGCGGACACCCTGGCAGGCTGCTTCGGGCTGGGCAATATCCCTACCGGTGCGGCAGATCCCTACGCGTTACGCCGTGCGGCCCTCGGCATCGCCCGCATTCTGCTGGAGCGGGGCTACCGCATCTCTGTGCGCGAGTTGTTTGCCACGGCGCTCTCTTTCTACACGGACGGCATTCGCTGGAAATTCGGGCAGGAAGAAACTCTTGCCAAACTGGATGAGTTCTTTGCCGGACGTCTGAAAAATCTTTTTCTGACGCGCGGTGGTGATACTCTGCTGGTGGAAGCCGTGCTCGGCGCAGGACATGATGATGTCTGGGCCGCCGGACGGCGCCTGGCCGCGCTGGAAGCGGAGAGCCGCAAACCGGGGTTTGCCGATAATGCGCAGACTTTTAAACGCGTGACCAATATCATCCGTAAGCAACAGAACGAACGGAAGGGCGAATTGAGCGGCGAGTGGAACGGGGATCTGCTCCAGGAGGACGCCGAAAAGGCGCTGGCCGCCGCGCTGAGCGGCATGGCCGCGCGTTTTGACGAACTGTGGGCCGCAGATCGCTTTGACGAGCTCATGACTTTGATGGATGACGTGCGCCCCACAGTGGACGCGTTTTTCGACGGAGTCATGGTTATGGCCGAAGATGAGGCCGTGCGGGAGAATCGCCTGAATCTGCTCCAGGCACTGCTGGCCCGGATGGGAAAAGTGGCTGATTTTTCCGCATTGCAGATTTGATCCATGCGCGGGGTCTTGCGGCCCCTATTTTTCACCTTGACAGACCTGGGGTAACAAGATAAAAATCATTGTTTCGTTAATCCGGGTACTACAACGGGCGCCTGGCGCCCCGCATCCTCATAGTCATTTCATCAGCATCGGAGGAGTCCGTGGCCAACCACAAGTCCGCTATCAAGCGCCATAAGCAGAGCATTAAGCGTAACGTCCGCAACCGCGCCGCCCGCACCCGCGTGAAGAACGTGGTCAAGGATGTGCGCGCCGCCATTCAGAACAATGATAAGGAAAGCGCCCAGAAGGCACTGACCTACGCCACCTCCACTCTGGACAAGATCGCGGGCAAGGGCGTCATTCATTGGAAGAAGGCTGCTCGTAAGGTTTCCCGTCTGGCCAAGGCTGTCAACGCTCTCGAAGCGTAAAACCGCCAGCGCCATTTAGGTTATTATTATGTTGAGGGAGGAAGCTGCGGCTTCCTCCCTCTTTCTGTTTAATCGCACTACCGGAGATTTCCACGTGATGGAACCTTTTTCCTCGCTGCGAAGTATCCGGTATTTAAAGCAATGCTGTCAGAAATTGTGTACAAAATTGAACATAGCCAAGCTCACCCCTATTTTTTCTGCAGGAATTTCATACCAGGAACTGATGGTTCCGCAGCGTTTCCTTGTGCTTGATTGCAAGCGCAATTTACTTACATCGTCAGATGACGGCTTCAGGTTTTAAACCTGTGACTGAGTCACAAACGTTGGACAGGACCCGTTTTCACTTGCAAACACTTCTCAATAGCTCTGTCCCAGGATATCTCCGAATTTACCCCACTCACAAGTTCTTTTGGCAGAGACACTCCGGCAGGTTTTCGGCAAGGCTGACCAGTCAATTCCGGTGTTTCTCAGGCAGGATGGAGCGGAGCACAGCATAGCCACTTTTTTGCTCGGTGTACTTGCACTTGTGCCTGTAGCCGGCACTTACCAAACGGGCACAACCTGAGCCTCCGTCGTGGTCGCCGTATATCCATTAGTTAGTTTAATTAAAAAAAGGTAATTGACTTAATTTTATTTTATTGAGAAAAAAAATACATGAAAAAGACTGAGGACCAAAACATGACAAATCAGTTCACCCAAAGCCTGAACCAACCTTTTACCCCTGAAGACAAGATAATCCTTGAAACCGTTGCGGCATTGCTTCCCGGATTATCGGCTCTCCTTGGAAAGAACTGCGAAATCGTCCTTAATTCGTTGGAAGATTTGGAGCATTCAGTGCTTGTTTCCATCAACGCCCTTCTTTCACACAGAAGCAGAGGGAATTTTATTTCGTCTCAGGGGATAGAAACTCTTAAGAAACTCACTGAATCAGATTCGGCCTACTATAAATATTTTCCGATCGGTCCTGAAGGGCAAAGAATTAAAGCAGTCATCATTCCTATTAAAAATAGAAACAATCGATGCATTGGTGCTTTGTCAATAGGTATCAATCTGGATATGTCTCTCGCGGATTTTATCAATGAATCCTCTAAACAGATTGATGAAAAAAAGGGGTGTATCAACGTATTTGGGGGGGATCCCAATCTTATCACTGAACGAGTTATCGATTCTACCATGAAAAAAATATATGCAGACCCTAATATTAGTGTTCGAAACAAGGTTAAGGAAGTTGTAACGGTACTTTATCATTCGAATATTTTTAAAATGAAGAATGCAGTTCCCATTGCTGCAAAATTACTCAATGTCGGCAGTGCAACTATTTATCTGCATCTTCGCGAATTGAAGGAAAAGAATTAATTTTTAACTATAAAGGAGATACGTATGTCTGTTGGTTTCGGTGGTCCTACTGGTGTGTTAAGGTATGAAAAAGATGAATGCTACAACGGTTATACCGTCGTAAGTCCTTTTTTTGACACCAATACCTATTTGCTCACGATGGACGGAGAAGTCGCCCATACATGGAAATCCAAATATTACCCTGGGCTTTCTGCCATGTTGCAACCTGACGGTACGCTTATCCGCGGTGGCCGCGTAGAAAATCCCGTTATCAGATTCGGCGGCATAGGCGGAGCCATCCAGCGTCTCGACTGGAACAGTAATGTTCTCTGGGAATTCGTTCTTAATGATGAAAAGGAAGGAGTGATAAGCCATAATCAGTGTGTCATGCCCAATGGAAATATCATGGCCATTGTTGAGCAGTTGAAATCGCCCGAAGAAGCGTATGCAAAGGGTAGAGAGCGCGGAACATTGGAATCCATTATGGTAGATGGGAAACTTCATGAAGGTATTTCTAATAGAAGAATTGTTGAAATTGACTCTCAGTCTGGAAATATAGTTTGGGAATGGCAGATATGGGATCATATTGGCGCAGGACCTGACGAATGGGATATCAACTGGCATCTCCCTCAGGCAGCTTATAAAATCGGAGCAACTTGTAACTGGCTTACTGTAAACGGAATAGAATACAATGAAAAAACAGATGAATTTATGTTTACCTCTCGCAATATGGGAGAAATATATATTGTTGACCGCAAGACAGGAAAGATGAGCTGGAGATGGGGGAATCCCAGTACACACGGCAGGGGAAAAGCTCCTTCGTACGTTGA
>JAEXGX010000050.1 GCA_023450535.1 Pseudomonadota bacterium
CCCCGGCCTTGCGCCAGGTTTTCAGGAGCTTGCCACATGCCGCAGCTTGTCTACGGAGTATGGGACGGCATCGTCTACGACAACAGGGGCGCCAATGTCCCCGCCAGCCCTCAGGGGCTTGATCTGACCCTTTTCGACCAGTTCGACGAAGGCAACCCCGCCCGGATATTTCTCAGCGAGCGGGGTTTTCTCGTCTTTTCTCCCGACGCTCCGCTACTTTGGGCACTCTGGAAGCATTTTGACAAGGTGGCCTCGGAATCCTGCGGCAAATGCTCACCCTGCCGCGCGGGCGCGCCGCTGCTACGCGATGCCCTGGCCCAGGCCTGTAGCGACGGCCATGCTGACTGGGTGGAAATGCGCGACATCGCCGAACAGATGACCCACACCTCGCTGTGCGGTGTGGGCAAAACCGGTCCCCGGCCCCTGCTCGACGCCCTGCTGCACTTCCCTTATGATCTGCGCGCCCACGGCGGCGGAACGGATGCCAATGGCCCGCACGGCTTCTACAGCGCCATTACCAGCCCCTGCATCGAAGCATGCCCGGGCATCGTGAATATTCCCCGCTACATTGACTACATCAAGGACGGTCACAACGATCTGGCCGCCAATACGGTATTGCGTCATTACCCCCTGGCGGGTAGTTGCGGCCGCGTCTGCGTGCGCACCTGCGAGAGTGCCTGCCGCCGGGCCAGGGTGGACGAGCCTGTATCCATCCGCAACCTCAAGCGCTTCGCGGCTGACCAGGCCATTGCCTCGGGCATGCTCAAGCCGCAGAACAGCGCCCCCACCAGAGAGGCACGGGTGGCCGTGGTGGGAGCCGGCCCTGTGGGCATTTCCTGCGCCTATCACCTGCTGGAGCGCGGCTATCGGGTTGACCTCTATGAAGCAAAATCCCGCGCGGGCGGCATGATCCGCTACGGCATCCCGGTCTATCGCCTTCCCAAATATACGCTTCAGGAAGAGACGGACATCGTGGCGGCCATGGGCGGCAACTTCATCTACAACCAGAAGCTCGGCCGCGATTTCAAGGTGGGAGATCTGTTTGCCAGAGGCTACGGGGCCGTATTCATCAGCGGCGGCTGCCCTCAGGGTTCCTACCTCGGCATGGAAGGGGAAGACATCTCCCTGCCCGATTATGAAAACGGCATCGAATTTCTTGAACGCGTCTATGAGGGCGTGGAAGCAGGAAATCCGCCTGCGCTTGACGGCGACGTGGTCGTTGTGGGCGGCGGCAACGTGGCCATGGACTGCTGCCGGGCCGCCGCGCGTATCGCAAGCGGCAAGGTGCATCTGGTTTACCGCCGCACCGAGGCCGACGCCCCGGCCGACCATGAGGAAATCAAGGAAGCCAGACGCGAAGGCGTGGAATTCCACTTTCTCTGCGGGCAGGATGCCCTGATGACGGAAAACGGAAAAATCACCGGCCTGCGCGTACTCGACATGGAACGCACCGAACCGGACGCCAGCGGACGGCGCGGAGTCAGGCCCATTGAGGGTTCCGCGCATGTGCTGCCCTGCTCCCACGTCATCGCGGCCATCGGCCAGTTGGCCGACAAGGACATGCTCAGCGACGATGAAGGTATCGCCCGGGACCGGAAGCACTGCATCATCATCAATTCCGCTCAGGAAACCAGCCGCGAAGGCGTGTTCGCTGGCGGGGACTGCACCTCCGGCCCGCGCGCCAAAGGCCCCACCACCATGATCATGGGCATGGGGCAGGCTTATTTCGCCGCACGCTCCATCGACAAATACCTCGCCACGGGCAAGGTTCCCTTTGATTCCCGCTGGCGGCTGACCGAATGGATCGCACAAGGCAAACTGCTGGAAGACAACCTGCCCGTGCCCGGCAAGGAAAAACAGCCCCGCGTGACCCTGCGCGAACTGTCCCCGGCCGAACGCGCCCGCAACTTCCGGGAAGTGGAACTGACCATGACGCAGGAGGAAGCCTGGGCCGAGGCTGAGCGTTGTATGCGCTGCTACCGCGTACTCTCCGTGCTCACTGAGTCTCCCATTCCCGGCGGCGAAGCCTGATCGGGAACCCGACCGCCACACGGCTTTTCTTCTGAAGCAACTTCACTTTGAAAGTGCTCGCGAAACCGGAGCAGCCGCAATTCGCTTGCGGCGCTGAACTCCGGTGAAGGCGTGAAACCCGCGGGCCAGAACATAGTGTCTCGGCATGCACAGTTTCAATGCTGAACAGCTCTGGAACAAGTCAGACCATAAAGGAATCTTCGATGAAAGCATTCATCAACGGACAGGAATATACGTTCGAAGCGGGGGAGACCATTCTGCATGTCGCCCGCCGCAACGGCATCTTCATCCCTTCCCTGTGCCGCTTTGAGCCGCTCAAGCACAAACCCGCCACCTGCCGCGTATGCCTTGCGGAAGTGACCGACGCTCTGGGCACACGCATTGTCACCACCTGCGATACTCCCATGGAAGAAGGCATGAAAGTGGACACCTTCTCCAAACATGTACGCGATATGCAGCGCTTGCAGGTAGAAATGATTTTTGCCGATCACGATCAGGAGTGCGTATCCTGCGCCCGCCACGGCAACTGCGAGCTTCAGGATCTGGGCGAAGCTGTTGGCCTGACCCGCAACCGCTTCACCCACCGCCTGCATCCTGCGGCGGCGGAGCGCCCTGTGGATGACAGCGCGGCAGGCATGACCCGCGACATGACCAAGTGCATCCGCTGCCTGCGTTGCGTGGAAGTCTGCCGCCTGGTTCAGGGCGTGGCCGCACTGACCGTGGACGGCAAGGGACTTGGAGCCTGCATCGGCGTGGGCATGTCCCCCACCCACAGGGCCTCGGCCTGCATCCAGTGCGGCCAATGCACCCTGGTCTGCCCCACGGGTGCGCTGGCCGAGCGCGACCAGAACGACGAGGTAATGGACTGCCTCGCCTCGCCCAACGTCACGACGGTCTTCGGTTTCGCGCCGTCTGTGCGCGTACTGATGGGCGAAGAGTTCGGCTTTGCTCCCGGCGTCAATGTGGAAGGAAAAATTGTGGCCGCCCTGCGCCGCATCGGCGCGGATGTGGTGCTTGATACCGATTTCGCCGCTGACGTGGTGATCATGGAGGAAGGCACAGAATTGCTCGATCGGATCAAAAACGGCGGCACCCTGCCCATGTTCACCTCCTGCTGTCCGGGCTGGATCAACTACGCGGAAAAGCACTGCCCGGACATTCTGCCGCATCTTTCCTCTACTCGCTCGCCCCAGGCTGTGTTTGGCGCGCTGGCCAAAACCTACCTGCCGGAAAAAATGAATCTTGATCCGCACAAAATCCGCGTCATTTCCATCATGCCCTGCATCGCCAAAAAGGACGAGGCAAGCCGTACCGAACTCGCGCCCGGAGGCATCCCGGATGTAGATGTGGTGATCACGGTGCGCGAATTTGCCCGTTTGTTGCGCCGCATGGGGGTGGACCTTGCCGCCATTGAACCGGAACCTTTTGATAACCCCTTTATGAGCGCTTCCACCGGCGCGGCGGTTATCTTCGGATCTACCGGCGGCGTCATGGAAGCCGCAGTGCGCACCGTGTACGCTGTACTCAACGGCAAAGAAATGGAGAGCATCGAAGCCACACCCCTGCGCGGCATGGACGGTGTGCGCGAGGCGGATATCGATCTCGGCGAGGGCAATGGCTCCGTCAAGGTGGCTATCTGTCACGGCCTGCGCAATGCCCGCAAGTTGGCGGAAGAAGCCCTGGAGGGCAAGTCGCCCTACGCCTTTATCGAAGTCATGGCCTGCCCCGGCGGTTGCGTGGACGGCGGCGGCACAACCCGCGTCAAGGCCGATTACCACCCCTCCGCCCTCAGGCGTCAGCAGGGGCTCTACGCCATTGACCGTACCATGCCGCGCCGCCAGTCACACAACAACCCGCAGGTCAAAAAACTGTATGAGGACTTCCTCGACGCGCCCAATTCGCACAAGGCGCATGATCTGCTGCACACCGGCTACGCCGACCGCAGGAATGAACAGTCGGAAAGCATTCTCGCCAACAAGAAGCGCCTGAC
>JAEXGX010000079.1 GCA_023450535.1 Pseudomonadota bacterium
TTTTTCCCCCCCCCACGCCCCCTCCTTTTTCAAAACTTTTTATTATGGTTTTCTTGTGAGACGTATGACCCCGACCACCGACCTTATAGTTCTTTCCGGCGTCATTGACGCGCTGAGGCGCGGAGACATGCCGGAGCGCGCCGCGCTTGTCCGCACCATAGACGCCTGTTCCGAACCCGGTGCAGAAGGCGACGCCCTGCGCGCCCGGCTCTTTGCCGCCGCGCGGGACGCCGCGCTGGCCAGTTTCGGAACAGGCATCTATGTGCGCGGCCTTATTGAATTCACCAATTTCTGCCGTAACGACTGTCTGTATTGCGGCATCCGCAGATCCAATCTTCACGCCGTCCGCTACCGCCTGACGCCGGAGGAAATTCTGGCCTGCTGCGCGCGCGGCCATGAACTCGGCTTCCGCACCTTTGTCTTGCAAGGCGGGGAAGATCCCTACTTTACGGATGATCGCATTGTTGCTCTGGTGCGCGCCTGCAAAACCGCCTGGCCGGACAGCGCGGTCACGCTGTCCATCGGAGAACGAAGCGCGGAAAGTTATCGCCGTTTTCGGGAAGCGGGTGCGGATCGCTATCTGTTGCGGCACGAGAGCGCAAATCCCGCCCATTACGCCCGCCTGCACCCCGCCTCGCAGACTTTCGCAGCGCGCAGGAATTGTCTGTATGAGCTCAAGGCCGCAGGTTTTCAGACTGGCGCGGGCATGATGGTGGGTACTCCGTGGCAGACTACGGAAGATCTGGTGGACGATCTGTGCTTTTTACGCGAACTCCAGCCGGAAATGGCCGGGATAGGCCCGTTTATCCCGCACCATGACACGCCGTTCCGGAATGTCCCTGCGGGAAGCGTGAAAAAAACTCTGGTCATGCTGGCGCTGACCCGCCTTATGCTCCCGCGCGTGCTCCTGCCCGCAACCACGGCGCTGGGCACGGCAGCAGACGACGGCAGGGAAAGGGGCATCCTGGCGGGGGCCAACGTGCTGATGCCCAACCTCTCCCCTTCCGGAAACAGAAAAAACTACATGCTGTACGACAACAAAATTTCCGACGGCGACGAAGCGGCGGAAAATCTGCGTGCGCTCAAGGAAAGAATTGCCCAAACAGGATATGAAATTGTGACGGACAGAGGTGACTGGAAGTAACTATTCAGCGTGATGCCCCAAAGCCCCCATGCACAAGTTTTGACAAGAATAGTGCAATAATGGGGGTGCAGGGCGTACTACGCCCTGCCGAGGGGAGCTTGAGGGGGTGAGAAGCCCCCTCAATACTGTTTTCAACAGGCTGTCCTTGGCTGACTCCTCACGCGTCGTAATTTACGACAAACTTGTCGTAAATCTTCTCTGTCTCTATAAAAAAGAGGTTTTTTTCAAGGTATTGGAGCAGCCCGCATGTGGGCACGCTTATTGCTTGATACGTTGCAGAACGTACCGCCCCGTCCGAGCGGGATCATTTCACAGGCAAAGGAGTGCTTTCATGCCCAATAACGCCATCGTTATCATGTTTGACAGTCTGCAATTCAACTATCTGGGCTGTTATGGCAACACCTGGATAAAAACGCCCAACATGGATCGCCTGGCGCGCGAAGGCGTTCTTTTTGAAAACTGCTATACCGAGGGGCTGCCCACCGTACCCTGCCGCCGCGCCATGCACACCGGACGCTACACCCTGCCCAAGGCCGGATGGGTTCCGCTTTCCATGGAAGACACCACTATCGCCGACCTGTGCTGGGGCCGTCCCATTGAAACGGCCCTGGTTTTCGACTGCCCGAACTACCGCCTGCCCAAGTTCGGCTACACACGGGCCTTTGACAAAGTGTGGTACACACGCGGGCACGAAGGGGACAATTTTTATGAATATGATCCCCTCATCCATCTGAATGTTGATGATTTTATTGAGGAAAACTGCGCGCAAGCCTATGCGGGAAAAATGGGCGACGCCGCTCTGGCCGGAAACAAGGCGGAACTCAACATTTTCCTGCGGCAGCGCCAGTATTGGAAAAGCAAAGAGGATCATTTCGTTGCCCGCACGGTTTCCGCCGCCATCACGTATCTGGAACAAGTTGATCGCAACAAGCAATTCTTCCTTTGGGTGGACAGCTTTGACCCCCATGAGCCGTGGTATCCGCCCTCACTCACGGAAAAGCGCCCCTGCCCCTACGATCCTGACTACAAGGGCAAAGCGCAGCCCTACCCCTGCGAAGGGATGGTAGAGGGCGTGTTCACTGAAGAGCAACTACACCATGTGCGCATGCTCTACGCTGAAACCATCACCCTGTGCGACGAATATCTGGGCAAGTTGCTGGATGCCGTGCGCAGTCTCGGTCTGGAAGAAAATACCCTGTTCATGATGGTTTCCGATCACGGCGAGCCTTTGGGCAATGGAGAGCACGGCCACGGCCTGCTGGCTAAAGTCCGTCCCTGGCCCTACGAAGAACTGGCCCACACGCCCATGCTGCTACGCGCTCCAGGCATCAGGCCCGGCCAGCGCATCAAGGCTTTTGTGCAAAGCGTGGATGTCGCGCCCACTGTCTGCGACTGGCTGGGCATCGGAGTTTCTCCTGACATGCAGGGCAAATCCCTGTTGCCGCTTGCACGCGGCGAAGTGGACAAGGTACGGGATTTCTCCATTGCCGGATACTACCCCTATTCCTGGGCTATCTTCACGGAAGACTGGAGCTATGTTCACTGGAACCAGCCCGACAAACGCAACAATGAGGAAATGGCGATCCAGTTCTACAGTGAAAGCATTGACAGCTCCCACCTCAAGGCCGTAGGAGGCAAGGGATATATGGAGGAATGGATCTCCGGTTTCGGCAGTGCGGCGCAGTCCGAGCAGGACAGCGGACAGCCTGAGTCAAAAAAGGTGATCGCCAGCCTCGACGGAGCAGCTCAATGGACCTGCTCGCCCAACAGTGTGGTGGAAATCCCTGAAAGCGACGAGCTTTATGATCGCCGCCGCGATCCCTTCCAGTTGAATAATATCATCGACCAGCATCCCGATGTGGCCAAACGCATGCTGAAAACCCTGCTCACCTACATGGAGGATCTTGCCAATTCATAGGGAATTCAGGATATTCCAGCATAGGAAACCTTCTGCCGGCCCTCTGCGTAAAACAGAGGGCCGGTTTTCGCGTTCAGAAACTGAAAGCAGGACACGCCTTGCCAAGCACAGCCCAAATCCACTATGTTTCAAAGCGTAAAGGAACGTTTGCCGGAAAGAAATGCCCCCTTCACCCGTCATCGCTTTTCGCCCGCTGCACGCCTATTTTTAAAGTCTGAGACGCTTACTATGCTCACCACCATGGATCTGTCCAAGGCCGAAGTCCGCGACAGCTATACCCGTCTGCTCCAGCACCTGCCGGGCGCGATATGTCGTTCGGAAATCATCACCGACGGCAAGGAAGCCTCCCCGGATTTCACGATGCGGCTCAGATTTGTCAGCGAAGGCATGTTCAAACTTCTGGGGCGTTCCAGCAGCGAGTTCCGCTATGATTGCGACATGCTGAACCGCCTGATCCACCCGGAAGACATCGCTCAGGTTCACCAGAGTATTTACCAGAGCATACTCACCGGCGAACAATATAAAGTCATGTATCGCATAAAAATGCCCGACAACACCCAGAAATGGATCTGGGAACAGGGCTCGGTGGTACGCGGCGCGCCCGGCGAGCCCATGTTCATAGAAGGCCTGATGACGGACTTCAGTGAACATAAAAACTACCAGCTCCGGCTGGAGGAAGAAAACCGCCGTATGCAGGATTCCGTCGACGCGGCGTACGGCTTCAAGAGCATTGTGGGAAAGAGTCCGGCCATGCGCCAGGTATACGCTCTGATCGAAAAGGCGGCCGCCAGCTCCAGCAACGTCATCATCTACGGAGAAACCGGATCGGGCAAGGACAAGGTCGCCCAAACCATCCATGAACTGTCAGAGAAAAAGGGGGCGTATGTTCCGGTCAACTGCGGAGCCATACCTGTCCAGCTCATGGAGAGCGAGTTTTTCGGCTATGTGAAGGGCGCGTTTTCCGGAGCGCTCAGCAACCGGGACGGACTCATCGGCGCGGCCGACAACGGCACGCTTTTTCTCGACGAGGTGGGAGAGCTTTCCCCGGACTTGCAGGCCAAGCTGCTGCGCGTGCTGGAAAACAGGAGCTATATCCCCGTGGGCGGTAATACGCCGAAAACCTCTGTCTTCCGCCTGATCGCCGCCACCAACCAGAACCTCGCAAACATGGTGCAGACAAACAGGATGCGCCTCGATTTCTACTACCGTATCAACGTGCTGACTATTGCCGTACCGCCCCTGCGGGAGAGAAAGGGAGATATCCCCCTGCTGGCTTCAGCATATATGCAGCGGCACAATATCGATCTCGCGCTCTCGCCTCACGTACTCTCGGCCATGGAAAACTACTCCTGGCCGGGCAACGTGCGCGAACTGCACAATTTTCTGGAGCGTTACATCGCGTTCGGGCATGACGCGCTGGCTTCTCTGCGTCCTCTTGCGAGTGAAGCGCCCGCCACACCTCCTCCGAATATCCCGCTGCAACAGGCACTGGACGACCTGGAATACCGCCTTGTCCGTCAGGCCATGGAAAACGCGCACTGGAAGCAGGCTCCTGCCGCGCTGGCTCTGGGCCTGACCCTGCGCACGCTTCAGCGCAAGCTGAAAAAACTGGGTATCCAGTAAAGCCCCCCCGTAAACCCAACATCCGCAGAAAAAGGCGTCCCCATGTCTCTCAACGATACCCCCCGTTCCAACCGTCTGCACATCGGCATCTTCGGCCGCCGCAATGCGGGCAAGTCTTCCCTGATCAACGCCTTTACCGGCCGCAAGGTGGCCATTGTTTCGGAAACGGCGGGCACCACCACTGATCCGGTATATAAGTCCATGGAAATCCACGGCCTTGGTCCCTGTGTGCTCATTGACACGGCAGGCTTCGACGACGAAGGCCCCATGGGAGAACTGCGCGTGCAAGGCACGGAAGAGGCTCTGAAAAAAACGGACGTGGCTCTTGTGGTCATCGCCGCCGACGCGGCCGCTGCCGCGCGTGACAGCGAGCTTTCAGCCGCTCTTGCAGAGGAACGAAACTGGATCGCACGCCTCGCCGAGAAAAAAACGCCCACGCTCATTGTTCTGAACAAAAGCGATATGGTGGCCGGAGCAAAGGATGGCACGATAAATGTCGACACAGTGCAGACGCTGGCCGCGCGCGTTGCGGACGTGCTCAACATACGGGGCAACGGCGTGAACCCGGGCGCGCCCGTCCCGGTCAGCGCCGCCACCGGGCAGGGCATGAAGGCCCTGCACGACGCCCTGTTGCGCCTTGTGCCGGAAAACTGGAATGCCCGCAGCATCACGGGCGGTATGGCGTCCGACGGCGACCTTGTGCTGCTGGTCATGCCGCAGGATATCCAGGCCCCGCAGGGCCGCCTCATCCTGCCGCAGGTGCAGACCATCCGCGATCTGCTGGACAAAAAATGCCTGGTCATGAGCGTGACCACAGACCGGCTGGACGCCGCGCTGGACGCGCTGGCCCGCCCGCCGAAACTGATTATCACCGATTCCCAGGTTTTTGGCGAAGTGTATGCGAAAAAGCCTGAAACCAGCCGTCTGACCTCCTTTTCCGTACTTATGGCCGGTTACAAGGGAAACATTGACGCCTTTGCCGAAGGCGCGGAAGCGCTGGGCCGCCTGGGACCGGATTCCCGCGTGCTCATTGCCGAAGCTTGCGCCCACGCGCCGCTGGCCGAAGATATCGGACGGGTCAAGATTCCCCGCCTGTTGCGCGCCCGCTTCGGGGACGGCCTCCGCATCGAATGGGTGCGGGGCACGGATTTCCCGGCGGATCTGAGCGGGTATGATCTCGTTATCCACTGCGGCGCCTGCATGTTTAACCGCACCTATGTACTGGAACGGCAACGTCGCGCCGCCACGCAGAAAACTCCCATGACCAATTACGGCGTAGCCCTGGCCTGGCTGGCAGGTATTCTGGACAAGATCGACCTGAAGTAACTCACACAATCGTCGGAGAGTTGTGCCCCCTGGAATATTTCAACATTGAGATACTCCAGGGCTTTTTTGTTCCCCGCTCCACTCTTGCCTCCTTGTCTGCTAACGAGTACTCTTCTCAAATTATAATCTCCCTCCCACCCAAAGCCCATTACAAGGAGAGCCCATGCCCGACATGCCACCAGAAAAACGCGCGTTGCTGGATACTATCGACAATCTCTCCGCGCAAATGCAGGAAATCGCCTCCGCCATTTTCTCCGAACCGGAACTGGGATATCAGGAATTCAAGTCCTCTGCCCGCCTTGCCGATTTTCTGGAAACACACGGCTTTGCGGTGGAACGCGGTTTGCTTGACATGCCCACGGCCTTTCATGCCGTAACAGGGTCGGGACAGGCCCCCCATATCGCATTCCTCGCCGAATACGACGCTTTGCCCGTGCTCGGGCACGCCTGCGGGCACAACATGTTCGGCGTGGCTGCCGCATCGGCGGGCATTGCCCTGTCCCGTGCTCTCCCCGGCGGAACCGTCCATGTGTTTGGCACGCCTGCCGAAGAAGGCAATGTCCGGGATGCGGGCGGCAAGGTGCCCATGACCAGCGCAGGCCTGTTCGACAATATGGACGCCGTCATCTCCACCCATGCCGAAGGCCGTACTATTCTCAAGCAGCAGCTTATTTCCCGCGCCAATCTTGAAATGGATTTCCGCGGTAAGGCCTCTCACGCCGCCGGTGCGCCCGAACAGGGCATCAACGCGCAGGATGCGGCTGCTCTCGCCATCATGGGTATTAACAGCCTGCGCCAGCACATGACCTCAGACGTGCGCATTCACGGCCTTCTGACCGATACCGGCACAGCTATCAATACT
>JAEXGX010000364.1 GCA_023450535.1 Pseudomonadota bacterium
GCCCTTCCCCGTACGGAACAATGACGCCCCGCGTGGCCTCGTTGATCACCCGGAACGCCCGGCCCGCCCGCCGGAAACTCTGCCGGAATACCGGCCAATCATTTTTCTTTGTTACGGTGGTGCATTGCGGGTTACAGGAAAGTAAATCAAAGATGGTGGTGTTGCCGCTTCCCTGGGTACGCGCCTGCGCATCGAGGGAATCATCCTCTTTCAGAGGATAGAGCATGGCATGGGAAAAATTTTTGAAAAAATACTGAAAGTAACGCTCTATACTATCATCATCCAGCAAAGAAACATTCAGGCTCCCTTCGCGCAGATTCCGGAGTACATCCCGGGCAGCATCCTGCCCGTACCAAATGGCAGGCAATTTCTCCACATGTTCGTCCGCGCACTCGATGATGTGTACGATGCCGCATTCAGCGCGCCCGTTCCGATTGCAGCGCCCCGCCGCCTGAATAATGGAATCCAGCCCGGCCAATGCCCGGATGACGGTAGCAAAGTCCACGTCCACCCCGGCTTCGATAAGCTGGGTGCTGATGCACAGCACAGGCTCAGCCTGTTCAGGATGCTCCTTGTTGTATTCCAACCAGGATTGAACTTCCTTCAAGACCGCAACGCGATGAGCCGGGCACATATTCGTACTAAGGTGGAACAGATGCGGTATGCGCCCCCGGCATGCCGCAAATACCTGCTTCGCCCACTTTTTAGTATTAAAAACCGCAAGGCAGGATTTCTCTTCCTGACAACGCCGAAGCGCCAGTTCCGCCGCGTCTTCCACGCTCCACAGGCCAGATTTGTGGCGCTCTTCCACAATCTTCACTCTTCCGCGCAAGGAATCCAGCCCCGGCACGCCGGATGCGATTTCTTGTGACGCTTCCAACTCCAACTGCCCATACCAGGGCTGAGGCAGGTTCCCCAACCGCGGCTGCGTGGCCGTACATAGCACCACGCTGGAATTACAGTGACGGACCAAAAAATTCACGGCATTGCAGAACAAATGAATACAATGCACGGGCAAAGCCTGTATTTCATCAAACACGATGACCGCCTTTGCCAAACGGTGCATACGCCGGGCTTTACTGTTCCCGCCAGCGAACAGACTTTCCAGAAACTGAACCATGGTCGTGTAAATGACCGGCGCATCCCAGTTTTCCGCCAGTAACCGGCTCTGCTCGGTTTCTCTGTCCGGTACCATATTGGAGTGGTGTTCCAGAACCACTGTTCCGGCAGGTTCCCCCTTCTCCAGAATCTTACGGGCCACGTCCGCGTTTTGATCAATAATCGCCGTGAACGGCACCACATGAATGATGCGTTCCATATGGTGCGCACAGGCATGATTCAGGGCAAAACGTAACCCGGCCAAGGTCTTACCGCCACCGGTGGGCACGGTAAGAGAAAAAAGACCGGGTGCGTCCCTGGCTCGCGCCAGACAGCGTGCGGCCACAGCCTGTCGGATGTCATCTACCGGACTGTTTTCCTCCTCGCACGTGAATTCCGCGAACTTTTTCTCCAGTCTGGCGCTGAAACATGCCCAGTCCGGCGCACCCATGCTGCGCAAAGCGGCATTTTCGGGTTTGTCCCAGTCCGCGCTGTCCATGCGGTCAGCATCGATCAAACAACTCAAAAGAAAACGAACCAGACAACCGTGCATAAACGGCACAATCGGATTTCGTGCAGGGCATCTCCACTTCTCGGGACAACAGGGGCAAAATGATCTCTTTGCGTATCCGGCACGCAACTCGCTGGGCAGACGAGCATCCGCTTGTTTCGCGTACATTTCAATTTCAGCGAACTTATTCCGGATTTTCTCAAAAGCTTTCGGTCCGAAGGTACGCAGCAAATCTTCCACGCGATCCCGTCCCAACTTTTCCAGCGCTTCGCGTGCGTGCGTTTGTGCATCCGCTTTATCAAGGCGCGCCTGCACAAGATTTTCACCGTGCGCCAGACAATCCGGCAAGCCGGAATGGTGACTCAACATAGGCAGAGCGAGAGTCTGAAGAATATAACGCACCTTCGGCTCTTTTTTTTCCAAGTCCCTGCACAACCATTGTGCTCCCGCGCTGCTGTGATCGATTTTGCCCTTATTCTTTCGCATGACCTGCCCCCTCATTTCCCTCATCAGGAGCGTCATAACTCTGATCAAATTCCGCTTCCGGTTGCCGGATATACTCTTGGAAAACCTCACTGGCCTTGCCGCCGTCATGAAGCCCACCGAGCAAGTAGCCGCAGGATCCAAGCCCGGCAGATGAGGCAAAACGTTCCGCAAGCTTCGCAACCTCATCAAGATGAGAGACCAGACTTTGCCGATTTTCCCCAGCAATATGGGCGACAAGTAATTCCTTTTGCATATTTTTTCCTATTTAATTTATAGAATTAGAATATCCCTATTCTTTGGCTTTAGCAAGCCTTTAAAAATAAAAAGCCAGCTCTGGAACTGGCTTTTTTCGGGTTGCCCCTTTTTAACTTATAGTTTCAATCCACGCGCCCGTGAAGGGAAGCGAATGCCGTGCGCGATGCCCAACCGCGCACGGTTTCTCAATATAGGCGAAAACGCCGCTCTTGTCTCTCTCCTCTTATACGCCTAGCTCCGCGCGCAATCCCGGCGGCAGTCATAGCCGCCCGGCACGCCTTCCGGGCTGAGAACCAACTGCCAGAGCTGGATGCAGCGAGCGCGGAAGGCTCCGGCACAGCTCGACAGATAATAGTCAAACATGCGGTGCAGGCGTTCGTCACAGGCAAAGGCGCCCTCTTCACAGCCCTTATGGAATCTGGCCTGCCAGGCCAAGAGGGTCTTGTCGTAATCCGCGCCGAAATTGTGCCAGTCTTCCATTACAAAGATGCCCTCAAGGGCTTTCGTCAGCACACTGGAGGAAGGCAAGGCACCGTTGGGGAAAATATAACGGGTCAGCCACGGGTCAGCGCCGCAGCCTTTGCCGTTACTGCCGATGCAGTGGAGCAGAAACAGGCCGTCCGGCTTGAGGCAACGCCGGACCACTTTCAGAAATACGTCGTAATTCTTGCGCCCCACATGTTCAAACATGCCCACGGAAACCACACGATCCCAGCGTTTACCGCCGGATTTGTCTTCTTCGCCAAATTTCGCGCTTCCGGGCAAATCCCGGTAATCCAGCAGCAGATATTCAACCGGCAGTTCACCCGCATTTTCCCGCGCCACGGCAAGCTGCCCGTCGGACACGGTGATGCCCGTCACCTTAACCTGGTAATGCTCCGCCATATACCGCGCCAGACCGCCCCAGCCGCAACCGATGTCCAGCACGCTCATGCCCGGTTCCAGCTTGAGCTTGCGGCAAATCATCTCCATCTTGGCAAGCTGGGCGTCATCAAGACTGTCCGCCTGCCCCCAGTAGCCGCAACTGTATTGCATATAGGGGTCAAGCATGGCCTTAAACAGTGCGGGATCAGCATTATAGTGACGTTTTGCCACCATAAAGGCACGGGAACGGGTCTGAAGATTCAGAAAGCGAAACGCAGTTTCATGCAGCCAGCCTGAAAAATTGCCTTCGATACGCTGTTCTATCCCGGCCCGAATGGCCTTACAGAACATTACGTCCATCTGTTCGCAATCCCACCAGCCGTCCATGTACGCTTCTCCCAGGCCCAGCGTCCCATGGGACAAAATCCGGCCAAACAGGCGCTTGTCATGCACAACGACATCCCAGGGGCGAAGCTTTCCGTTTTTTTCTCCGTCTTTTTCTTTCCTTTCGTCTGCGGACTCATCCCCAGATTCCTCTGCGGCCACGTCTTCAGCCGAGACAAGACGGATATCCGCCGCTGCGCACCATTCTCGAAATTTATCCTCCAGTGCTCCGCGCACGTTGTCCCGCACATTGCGGCGTGTATCTTCCAGTTTATTCGACAAGCCGGTCATGGCATACCTCCTTTGCCATGACCTATACAATTCCCGCGTGTTGGACGCCATGATTGTTAAAACTACCCCGGCACCCACCTACAAAAGAAACAGAAATATGTTCAGGCCACGTTACGGAACAGCAGACTGCCGCCCATAAAAAATACCGCACAGCCCACAGCTATATGCAGAGGGTACGCGGGGAGTAACGCGGGGGGTACTATGGCCGGAAGAACGGCCAGAGCTATGGCTGGAGGACAGGGCAAAGCCATACGCCAATACAACAAGTAGACAATACAGGTAGCAAGGCCCGCCGCCAGCCAGAAAGGCAGAATTCCCTGGCGGGCCATACTGATAAATAACGTCCCTGCCGAAGCAGACAAAACAATAAGCCCATACAGATGAAACGGCCTCCGGCGCAACTTTGAGCCGGGGTTGACGAACTCTATGCAGGCGATAATCAGGGGAGGGGCAATGGCAAACTTCCAATCCGTCAACAAGGACAGTATGGCGACAACCAGCACCAGTGCCAAAATTTTCCCCCAACGAACAAGGCTGACCATGGCTTGCCTCTCCAGCGCAACGTGCTGGCGAGGTATGAGTTTTTCCGTGCTGTAGTTGCCGTTGCCAGAACGCTCCAGCAAATATCCGCCCACAGCGACCACGCTCATGAGCAACCCCACGGCGACCGGGTAAATCCAGCCTGCGTCACCGGTAACAAGCGGCAATATGGCGGCGGAGATGGACGGTAACAGCGCCGATCGCATCACCCACAACTCTGCCAGCACACACAAAAAAGCGATTGCAATCTGTACCGGCAAGGGGGCGGGAATGAAATGCCAGATCAGAACACCGGTGACAGCGGCCAGTGTGGGAGAAAACCAGAGACTGAAATTGGTTGCCATCCACGGCCTGGAATGCATGGCCCACGCGCCGAAAGTCAGTGCGGCGACTTCAGGAAAAATAACGGCGTTCTGGTGAAAGATTCTGGCCAGCCCCGTCATCGCCATAACCAGCAGACTAGTACAGAATAGCAGTGGCAATTTCATGACCGCTCCTTGGTACGGATTCAGGATATGCGCGGCCCCATCCGGGGAGATTCACCGCTAGCAAAAGCGGCATCCGCTCATTTCCCATTATCTGCAAAGCGTACCAATTTTGTGAAGCTGCACAAGCTGCGTGAAAAAAGTCTCCCAATACAAAAAATGTACATCCAATATACGTTCAGCCCGCACATTCGTCCTTATATGCCCTCTTATCCTGCGAGGGGGCATATGTCGATAATCTCTTGCCGTGTTGTGAGACAGGCTACTTACGCCGCACGCCCACCGGCGCGCCGGCATGACGCTCCGCCAATTCGGCGGCAAGAGAAGAGCGCGAACCACCCATTCCCGCCTTTTCTTCCTCTTCTTCCCGGGCAAGCTTGGCCCGGATGTCGCAGAGCAGGTTCTGAGCCTCGGCATTTTCCGGCTGAAGCTCAAGCGCAATCTCAAGGCACTTCAAAGCTTTGTCGAGGGGGTAGCCACGGGAGAACACTTTAGCCATATTTAAGGCAATGGTAGGCGAGGAACGAGGCAGTGCGCCATTAAGCGAGAGTGCCTTAAGCATGGCGTTCACCGCCAGATCATTCTCCTTCCCTTCAGCGTGCGCCAGGGCGATATTGTAGAATAGAACGCCGGAATTGGGGACAATCTTCAGCGCCTTCTTGTATTCCACAATAGCGTCCTGCCAGCGCCCCTGTTTGCGCAGGCTGATGCCGAGCTGGTTGAAGGTGGAAAGGTCTTCGGCGGAGAGATTCTGTCCCTTCATTTCCAGGCACTGACGCAGATATTTTTCTGCCTGCACGGGGTCGCTTTCCTGCAAAGTCATGGCGATTTGTTCGGTCATGGCCGCAACCTGACTTATGGCGTCCTTGTAGGCCCGAGAAACCGCAGTATCAAAAAGCTGCTTGGCTGCCTCGGGGTTGCCCATGGCCACCTGAAGCTGGCCAAGCTCCACCTTACGCTGGGCGTTCAAAGGAGAAAGTTCGTCCAGGCGCTTCAGATACTTAAGCTGCATGTCCTGCTGCCCGGTTTCCTTGGCGAGTTCCACAAGCTTTTGCAGGGGTTCGAGATAATTGTCGTTGAACTTGGAAGCCCGCTCATACGCCATTTGCGCCTGCTCGCTGTTGCCCGACACACGCAGAGCGTCGCCCATGACGACATAGCCTGCGGCGTTGTCCGGTTTGGCCTCCAGAACTTTTCGCGTGATTTTGATCGCCTCGCCGCCGAAATTGCGCAACACAAAACTGCGAGCCTTATCCAGCAATTGCTGGACAATACTCGGCTCGCGCAGGGTGGCGGACATTTTTTCCACAAGATCAATGCCGCTGATGGGTTTGAGAACGAAATTGTCCGCACCCGCCTCATACATCAGCATGATCCTGCCCTTGTCCGCCGTGGTGGTTATGACAAAGACGCGCAGTTCAGGAAAGCTCTCCTTGTACTGCCGGATGAGCAAGCCGGTATCGCCGGTGCTGGTCATCACTCGCTCGATGAAAAGCGCGGGCTTGCGATTGTCATTAAAGGCGTCCGTAATGGCCTTCAGCGTCTTGGTGGGATCTATTACAAGATTGACCAGATTCGCTTCATTGCCCAAAGCCAGATCCTTGACCGTTGTTCGCAGAAGGCGCACGAAAATGGGGTCATCGGAAAGAACGAGCAACAATCCGCGACGTTTAACAAAGAAATCCCGCAAAATCGCTTTTTGCTTATTTTGCTTCTGCTTTTCCTGAAAGTCAGCAAAGGCCATATCTTCCGCTCCGTCTGGTAGAGCAAATTATAGAAAAAGGGATCGAGCCGCACCGGTGAATCAACAAAAAAGACACTGTTCACTTCATGTTGATTTGCACGGTCAGAAAACCCCGCGCCCACACAGTCGAACAGACGGAACACGTCTGCCGCAAACACCGCGCGCCGCACTTCCGAATATTTGGTAACTGTTTGAGTTATACTAGATTATATTATGCGCTTGCTCAAGCGGCGCAATGCGCCCCTCTTCCGGATTTTCCACGCGCCGCTTCTTTGCCGGAGAAAGAACGCCTCTGGGGCCCGAAACACACTGTAACACATTATAATAATACATATCATCGAGAAAAACATACTTCTAAAATTTCAGGACTGCCACTTGCTGACTCATGACTTTTGCAGGTAGGAAATATAAATCTGTCGCGGTAGACTTAATTCCTGACAGTTCCCCCACAGGAGGATACCATGAACGCTTTAGAGATAGTCGCTCATTTCGATATGGCGCCTCACCCGGAAGGTGGTTTTTACAAGGAACTCTACCGCAGTGCCGGAGTTATCCCGAACTCAGCCCTGCCGCAAGGTTATGCCGGGGATCGGTGCTTTTCCACGGCTATTTTGTTCCTGCTGCGCCGGGGCGAGTATTCCCGGCTGCACCGTATCCGGCAGGATGAAACCTGGCATTTTTATCTGGGCGGAGGCTTGCGGCTTGTGAGCATCTCCCCACAAGGAGAATCCCGTGAAGTCCTGCTCGGCCAGGAGCTTTTGCAAGGGCAGCAGGTACAATACACGGTCCCCGGCGGATGCTGGTTCGGCGCTACCCCCGCTCCCGGCACGGATTATACCCTGGTGGGCTGCACCGTGGCTCCGGGGTTTGAATTCGCTGATTTTGAGCTGGGAGAGAGAGCCGGACTCGAACAGGCATTCCCCGCCGTGCGGGAGCTGATTCGTGAATTTGTCCCGGCGTGAATTTACCTCCGATTGAGGAGTGCACTTCTCCGCCTCACCCAGAAAGCTCGCCCAGTTCCTGCAAGCGCTGCTCCACAAATTCCCAGCGCAGCAGCAGTTGCATCTGTTCTTCCTCCAGCGCGGCCAGGCGTTCCGTGGCGCGGGTGAAAGCCGCCTGATCCCTGGAAAACAAGTCGGGATCAGCGAGAAGCATTTCCTTATCTTTCTGCTCACGCTCCAGGGCGTCCATGCGCTCCGGCAGAGATTCCAGCTCTGCGGTCAATTGTTCGAATTCCCGCTGCTCCTTAAAGCTGCGTTTACGGGCTTTGTCCGTTGCGGGCCGAGGGGATGAACGGGGAACTTTTTCCGGATTCCGTTCCGGGAGCGGCGCGGGCCGCTGTCGCAGCCAGTCTGTATACGCGCCCACATACTCATGGGCCTTGCCGTCACCTTCCAGCGTAATCACGCTGGTTACGAGGTTATCCAGAAAACTCCGGTCATGGCTGACGACAAGCACAGTGCCGCTGTAGTCTGCCAGCAGTTCTTCCAAAAGCTCAAGGGTTTCCGCGTCCAAGTCGTTGGTAGGTTCGTCCAGCACCAGCACATTGGAAGGCTTGGTGAAGAGTTTTGCCAGAAGCAACCGGTTGCGTTCCCCGCCGGACAAAGCCTTGACCGGCAGGCGAAGGCGATCCGGGGTAAAGAGAAAGTCTTGCAAATACCCGGCTACATGGCGAGTATTACCGCCCACCGTAACGACGTCGTTTCCTTCCGCCACGCTGTGCATGATGTTTTCTTCCGGGTTCAGGCTTGCGCGCAACTGGTCGAAGTAACTGACGTGCAAATTGGTGCCAAGCCGCACCACGCCTTCTGTGGGCAAAAGTTCGCCAAGCAGGACACGCAACAGCGTGGTTTTGCCGGTTCCGTTATTGCCCATGAGGCCCACACGGTCACCGCGCTGGATAATGGTGGAAAAGTTGCTGAAGAGAGGAGTCTGACCAGGATAGGCGAAACTAATGTCATCGGCCTCAATAACAAGATTGCCCGAACGTCCGGCCTCCTGCGCGGCCATGCGCACGTTCCCCTGTTTGTCCCGCCGCTCGGCCCGTTCGGTCCGCAGGGCTTCCAGGGCGCGCACCCGACCCATGTTACGCGTGCGCCGGGCCTTGATGCCCTGACGTATCCATGCTTCTTCCTGGGCGAGTTTCTTGTCTAAAAGCCCGAAGGCGCGTTCCTCGGCGGCGAGGCGCTCCTCCCGCCGCTCCGGGTAACGATCAAAGCCGCAGGAATAGCTGTGGAGCTTTCCCCGGTCAATTTCCACCACCCGCGTGGCCAGACGTCTGGCAAAGGCCCGGTCATGGCTGACGAAAACCAGGGTGCGGGCTCTGCGCAGCAAAAAATCTTCCAGCCATGTGATGGTGGCAATGTCCAGGTGGTTTGTCGGTTCGTCCAGAATGAGGTCTTCCGAACAGACGAGGGCCCTTGCCAGAGCCACCCGCCGCTTTGTTCCACCGGAAAGCGTGGAGAATTCGACATCCGGATCCAGTTCCAGATGATTGATGACGGTGAGCACATCACCATAACGCTCCCAGCCGTCCCACTGTTGCCCATGCTCTACTCCGGCATGGGCAGCCGCCAAAGCCTTGCCCTCTGCTCCAAGGGCTTCGGCCACCAGAGAAAAAACCGTTCCGCTCCAGTGTTCTGGCACATCCTGGGGCATCTGCCCGATTAACGTGCCGGGCCGGACAATGATGCCGGAATCCGGTTGCCGCTGCCCGCCAAGCAGCGCCAGCAAGGAAGATTTTCCCGCGCCGTTGCGGCCCACAAGACAGAGCCGTTCGCCCGTTTCCACGGAAAGATCCGCCGCATCCAACAGAGGCTTGCCGCCCAGGTTCAGGGTCACACCCTGCATGCTCAAAAATGCCAAAATTTTCTCCAACACTGTGGTATCATTCCACTTCAACCATGATGTTCCCACGCGGAATGAGGCTGCTTGTCCCATCTTCGGGCAAGAGCTTTGCGTCTCTTTTTATATAGAGCCGTACGGTTTTGAGCAACCTGCAAAACTCAATATAAAAAGGCAGGTAAAGGCATATAAAAGAGTTTAACCACAGGTTGGAGAGAGAGCCTGACGGGACCAGTTTTTATTCATCATTTCTTGAGCAGTACATTTTATCTTGCGACACAGCTATGCGCCTGACCAGTTCATCAGCCAACATGCGAGAAGGAAGGCGACGTAGAGCCTCTTCATCGGCCCTGCGCACCGCTGCTTCGTCACCCGTTTCATAATGGCCAACTTCAGGCTGTTTCGATAAAGAGTACGGTCCCTTGCCTGTGAGTATCCATTCAGGATGTACGTTTTTCACCCTCATCAAAATAACCAACCAGCTGGAAGGAATCTTTCCACGTCTTTTCGCGTCAGCGACGGAGGACCGCTTGATGCCGAGCAAGTCGGCAAGCTCAATCTGCGTCCTTTTGCCAGTAATAAACTTTATGCGCTCCATTTGCTCATTAAAACGTGCATGGGCATTGGCAGGGTTCATAGTGCCTCCGTGTGGTAAATACTATGGGACTTTAGTCTCTTATTCAAGCCTGCCCTCTCATGTTTAATGCCATAATGGACGAAGACAAAACGAAAATAATCATGGGCATGATTGTAGAGTCACTCCGTGAAAATCTCGGCATGAGCCGCTACGCCTTGGCAAAAGAATCGGGAGTTGACTACTCATGGCTACGGCGTTTTGAGAAAGGGAAATCCGGCATCCGGGTGGAAACGCTGATTCTACTTGCAAAGGGTTTAAATATTCCGGCAGGAACGATCATCACGGCGATGGAGAAGGCGCTGGAAACCCCGGATAGGTGGCTGGCTGAATGGCAAGAAGGAAAAAAGATTAGGCGGAAAGAACAATTTTTTGGTTAAAGATCTTTGGCCATATTCAGGTTTTTTCATGCGCAATCAGCGCACAGCTCAGGCCGGACATTGAACTTGTGGATGGCCATGAAGGGTACTTATTCAGTACCCGGATATGTCGCAAGGTCCACACTGAATTTAGGCTGCACTGGGGATCAAAAAATTTGGAGAAGGCTATCAAACGGATCTTGGCTGACAATACGATCAGCGGTTCTAAATAGACGGGCAAAATTAGTAGTTGAAAAATGCCTCGCTAACTTTCGCAGACCTGGCATATTGCGTTGTAGTGGCCCGGCTAAGGGCGACAAGTGGAAAGTGTTGAGTCGCCGAAGCAGCCAGAAATAACTTAATCAACTTTCTATGTATTTCCGCAAGTCAATTCATAACTTGTACTTCGCCCGCCGCCCTCGCCTTGTCGCAAGATACCGTACTCCATAAGTTCCCGAATATCCCGTAAGGCGATCTC
>JAEXGX010000151.1 GCA_023450535.1 Pseudomonadota bacterium
CATGGGAAACCCCTGGCCGCTGCTGCGCATGCAGCTGGCGGAAGATTAAATAAATTCAGACTGAAATGTCCCGATATGCACAATTTCAATGTTGAACTGCTCTCATGAGGATAACGCGATCCCCGGCGGGAGCCGGAAAGCGCCCCTACTCCGTCAGACAAACGTCGATCTTGTCCGCGTCCTCACGGGTCAGGCCAAGCGTTGTCCCCATAACCCGTACACACATCATGCCCGGCTGTTTGCCGCACACACTCAACTCCGCCCCCGGACATAATCCCAAGGAGCACAGGCGACGCGACAATTCACATTCAGCTCGCAAGCCTGCCACACGGGCGACCTTGCGTTCCGTAAGTTCGCTCAATTTGCACAGCATGCCGCTTTCCTCCCGAAAAAGATCCGACTCGTACCGTATGCGACCGATTAACAGAAAAGACAAGTTGAAAACGGATTACCCTGCGGAACTTCCGTCTTCGGGGGCATTCTTTCGCACTTCTTCAGAAGGCATAGTTTCCGGGCGAAGGATATCCAACCATTCACTGAATAATCCGGCGCCCCGCCCCCAGGCCGCCCGCACTCTTCGCAGTTCTTGCGGAAAAAGCAACCCGGCCGCGATAAGCGCCAGAACAAACAGTGCCAGCGTCCCCAGCAGCAACGCCAGTCCGATCCCGGCCATGGCCAGACTCAGGCATGCCGCCGCACCGAGCCGGACGGCTGCAGAGCCAGCGCTTCCGAATGTCCTGTTTACAGGCACTTGCGGTTCCTCATCACATGCAGGGCGCTAAGCCCCAGAAACATCCAGCCAAATGCTGCATGCCCCGTACCTCGCCCTGCCAGAATACAGGCCACAGAGGCCCCCAGGGAGAGCAACATTCCCCGGTTTTCCAACTGACGCGGTGTTCCTCTGCCCCACAGGCAGGACAAAGGGCAATCCTTGTTCTTTTTCACCTTCTCACTGAAATCAATGTTCAAAGTCTGCTGCAATTCTTCCACAAATGCAAGCAAATGTAGCGGTTCCAGACGTGCCGGATCATATTCCAGTAACAAGGAGCCGGTGCGAGGGTTGACGGCAGCACTGCGCACACCCTCTTTCCCTTCCAAAAAAAGCTGCACTTTTTCAGCATGTTCTATATTTTTCAACGCATCATGACGAACCCGGACTCTTCCCGGACTGACGCTGCGAATACATTCTTCCATGAACTATCTCCTTATAAAACAATTTGGCATTGGAATTATACATAACCGGGACACAATATTCCGGCCCACAGATTTCACACCGTTGCCGGAGTTTGCTCAGCTACCATGCCAGTATGCCTTTCGGGCAACCGGCATGGCCCTGTGGGGCGCCCGTTGGGTGACAACACGGCAAGTGAACTGCGTACTCCGGCTTCGCGAGCCTTTAGCCGTTGGCGTCAAACGCCTTACGGATAAAGAGAGCAGAGATGAGTCTTGCCTTGCTCGACTCCACGAGCAATCTCAAAGTGAAATTGCTCTATCCTTCAACGCCGCCGAATACGGGGCGCATGGCATTCACGCACACGCCAAGCGTGGTCAGATTATGCAGCACAGCGCTCCCGCCTGGCGGCAGCAGCCCAAACAGGCTTCCCGCAAGGTACAACGAATTGAGGCCGACAGCCGCGCCAAAATTAAAACGGACGCGTTCCATTGTCCGCCGCCCCAATTCCATGGCGGTAATGATTTCCCTCAGATCCCCCCTGGTCAGCACCACATCCGCCACTTCACGCGCAATATCCGCTCCGTCGCGCAAGGTCACACCCGCATCAGCAGCGGAAAGCGCCGGAGAATCGTTGATGCCATCGCCGATCATCAGTACACGGAACCCTTCATCCTTCAGACTTCTCACTATTTCCGCCTTGTCCGTAGGCAGAACCTGAGCGCGGTACTCATCAATACCTATTTTACGCGCCACAGCGGCCGCACTGCGTTCATCATCGCCGGTCAGCATGATGATACGCTTTATGCCCTGTTCTCGCAGACGGCGAATTATATCGAGAGATTCCGGGCGCAGCGGGTCCTCCACACCGATAAGCCCGGCGACATCGTTGTTAATGGCCAGATACAGCACGGACTGTCCGGCTTCCGCCAGCCGGGCGGCCTCCGGTAACATAGTTTCCACGCTGATGCCTTCGTCCTGCTCAATATAATGGCGGCTCCCGATAAATACCCGCTGTCCGCGCAGTTCCGAAGCGATGCCGTGCGCCACCACATATTTGACATCAGCGTGTTCTTCCTGATGATGCAGGTTTTCCTCCTCCGCTTTATGCACTACGGCACGCGCTACGGGATGAGGAAAATGTTCCTCAAGGCAGGCCGCAAGTCGAAGTATTTCTTCTCTCGTCCGCCCCGGCGCAGGCACCACCTCACGCACGCTCGGGCGGGACTCGGTCAGCGTCCCGGTCTTGTCAAAGACCACGGCGTCCGCCTGAGCCAGGACTTCAAGGAAACGTCCGCCTTTGACCAGCACGCCCCGTCCTGCCCCCTCGCGGATGGCGGCCAGAATGGCCAGCGGCGTAGCCAGCTTGAGCGCACAGGAATAATCCACCATGAGCACGCCTGCCGCGCGCATGGGATTACGTGTCACAAGCAGTACCAGCCCTGCCAAGAGAAAACTGAACGGCACCACGGCGTCGGCCAGATGTTCCATTCTGCCTTGAATGCCCGCCTTACGCGCTTCTGATTCATCAATGAAGCGCATAATCTGCTGAAAGCGTGTCTGACGGCCCACTCCCGTGGGTTCAATGGCGATCTGCCCTTCTTCCACAACCGTTCCGGCAAAGACAAAAGAACCCGGCGCACGCAGTACACCTAAAGCCTCTCCGGTCATGGAAGCCTGATTGACCGAAGCCTCACCGTCCATAACCCGGCCATCAACCGGAATGGCAGAACCGGAACGCACAATCACCAAATCCCCGTCCGCCAGTTGCTCAAGAGAAATTTGCAGTTCTTGCCCGTTACGGCGTACCCATATAGTATTCACCGTCAGGGCCAGGCGCTCCGCAAGGCTGCTCAACGACTTTTTCCGCGTCCATTCCTCCAGAGATTCCCCAAAGGCAAGCAGCAGAGTCAGCAAACCCACCGTATTAAAATCGCGCATAAACAAAGACGCACCAATGGCCGTGGCGTCCAGAACTTCCACATTCAGACGGCCATGCAACAGTGCCTTTACCCCATTGAACAAAAACGGCACGCAGCGGTATACAGCGCTGAACATGCGCAACGGCATGGGCAAAAAGGGACGCAACAAAAAATAGCGCAACAACGGAGCGAAACTCGGTCTGATATTTTGTCCGGAATCCTCCTGTTCCACAACTTTGGGCAAAGAGAGTGGATCTTTTGTCAGAAGTTTCCGCGCCGCATCAAGTGCCGCAGGAAAGGCATAAAGCAGCAGCACACTGCCCGTGCGAGGGTTGACCCGTACGCCCTCTATCCCGGGCAGCGCGTCCAGACCTTCGGCCAGGCGAAGCGCGATGGCGCGTCCGAACGGCTTGTCTGAACGCAGGCGAATCCGTCCCGGAAGCTCATGAACAACAAAAAACATGATGACCTCAATAGTGGTGTTAATAAAAACAACCAGAAACAAAGGCTTCTGTAACAAATATCGCCGCCGAAGCTTCAACTGCGGCGGCGACGTTTTACGCTTTACAGAGCGGCGTCTTCCTGAAGCCTCTTCAGGCTAGGCCTTTTGTTCCTTGCGTTCGTCAGCAACCGCCCGAGCTTCGGCCACCATATCTTCCATATCTTCCTTCACGCCGTCTACCTTGGCGAGCACGGCGTCCTTCATATCCATACCGCGGCTGAGCAGTTCCGTGGCAAAAGGCTTGAAATCAAGCTTGCCTTTGCTCACCGCAACGGCACCCACCACACCCAGAGCAACTCCGCCAAGGAAAAACAGGCCATATTTCATATTCTCGTTCATAGGGAAAATCTCCTGCCGAAATCCGGCTTGCTAAAAACAGGTGAGGATTACATGGAAATCCTCATAAGAGGAAGGGACGTTAAAACAAACTCCTGCCTCTTCATAAGTATTTCTCCGCCATTTTTTTTGGACGACCCGCCGGGCGACCGGCCCGACCAACCCGCCGCGTTCCGGCGAGCCGCCCTTCGAAGGAAGGGATTTCCCTTCTCCGAAGGCAAGTTCCTGTGCTTGCGGCTTTGTACGGGGGAGGAGGACAAGCCCGACACAGCCGTTTTTCTCGCGCCAGAGATCGCATGCGGACGATCCTGATGGGCGACAGCACGGGGAACTGCCGTAAATTTTTATTCCCGTTCGCCTCCCGCCGGAGGAGCATTTGCGCATCCCGACAAAGGGGGAGAGAGAAGGCGAACGGGGGGCTCCCAGGCTAGCCCCACACGGACAAGCCGATGTTGTAGGCCGCAACCGCCACTCCGTAAGCCAGCAGCGTGTTGAACACCAGGGAGAATACCAACCAGCGCCAGCCGCCAGCCTCGTTCTTGATAACCACCAGGGCCACGAAGCACGGGGAATAAAGCAGGACGAAAAGCATCAACGAAAGAGCGTTGGCGCGCGACCAGTCAGGTTGGGCGGCCAGGGTTTCAGCCAGAGAGCCAGCGTCTTCAGGGTCGACTTCACCCAGGGAATACGCAGTGCCCAGAGTGGACACAAGGGCTTCCTTGGCGGCGATGCCACTCACCAGGCCAACGTTGGTGCGCCAGTTGAAACCGGCAGGACGGGTCAAAGGTTCGAGTGCCATACCCAAACGGCCACCCACAGTATTCTGAAGCTCTGCCTCGGCCAAATTCTGCTGAGCCTGGTCAAGTTCATTTTGTGCAGCTTCGCGAATGCCGTCGGAAGCGTCGGAAGGCAGAGCTTCCAACCTTTCTTCAGCGCTAACAATGGCAGCCTCATAGGGCGCGGCGGCCTGTTCATCAAGCTGAGGGAAGGTCATGGCGGCCCAAATCAGGATGGACGCGGCAAGCAGCACGGTTCCGGCTTTCTTGATGTACATCCAGGCGCGTTCCCAGCAATGGATGCCAATGGCGCGCAGGGTAGGCAGGCGGTACGGCGGCAGTTCCATGACAAAGGGAGTGGATTCGCCCTTGATAATAGTGGAACGAAGCAGCCGGGCAACGACCAGGGCACAGACCCAACCGGCAAGAAGCATACTCATCATCACGGTCGCTTCGCTGCCGGGGAAAAATACGCCGGCCAGCAACAGGAATACCGGAAGCTTTGCACCGCAAGGCATGTAGGGAAGGGTCAGCAGGGTAGCCAACTTTTCCTTGGGACTGCGCAATGTACGCGTGGCCATGGCGCCGGGAATGGCGCAACCGCCGGCGATACCGCCTGCAGTAATATAGGCCATCATGGAACTGCCGTGCAGGCCGAACGCGCGGAAGATGCGATCCACCATATAGGCCATGCGCGCCATATACCCGGTGTCTTCAAGAAAGGCCACAAAGGCGAACAGAATGAGCACCAGAGGAACAAAGCTCAGGATGCCGCCAAGCCCGGCAATCAGACCGTCGACAACCAGAGACTTAAGCATTCCTTCGGGCAACAAATCGGAGGAAACCTCGCCCATCCAGCCGAAGAAATCTTCCACCCAGCCTTGCGGATACGCGCCGATCACAAACGTCACCTGGAACACCAGATACAAAACAGCCAACATGATGATCGGCCCGAGCAGCGGATTGACCAGAACCTTGTCCAGCTTGTCGCTGAGGGCGAGACGGTCGCGGTTCCCCACATGGGTGATAATACCGTCTTTCAACATGCCCCGGATGAACCCGTAGCGGTAGTCGGAAATAACAGCTTCCGGCGAGGTTCCCGTTGTGGAACGGATATGAGCGGCCACGGTGTTGTATTCGGCGCGCAGCACGGCCTCAAGCCGGGAATCGGCGGCCTGAAGCTGACTCCAGGCTTCGGTGTCGCCCTCAAGCAATTTGACTGCGAACCAGCGCACAGGAGCTGCTGTTTTCCAGATTCCGGCCTCTGTGATCTGCTTCTCCATAGAAGTCAGCACCGGATCAAGATCTGAACCATATGAAATTTGCAATCCCTCGCGGGCCGAAGCCGAGTGCCCAATTTCAAGGGCGGCGGAAAGCGCTGCGTCCAATCCTTCACCGGAGCGGGCCACAGTCTCTACAACAGGAGAGGAAAGCGCACGGGAAAGCCGGGCCGTGTCAATCTGATAGCCGACCTTGCGGGCTTCATCCATCATGTTCAGGGCAAGAACGAGCGGCTGCCCCATTTCCAGCAATTGTACCGTCAGGTACAGATTGCGCTCCAATGCGGAAGCATCGGCCACGTCGATGACGGCCAACGGCGGATTTTCGGTCAGTTCCCTGCGAACGACAACCTCTTCCATAGAATAGGCGGTGAGAGAATAGGTGCCGGGAAGGTCAACCAACTGCACGGCCTGCCCGCGGGTATGCGCCACGCCTTCCTTGCGCTCCACCGTCACGCCGGGGTAGTTGCCCACATGTTGCCGCGCGCCTGTCCAGGCATTGAACGCTGTTGTCTTGCCGCAGTTCGGATTGCCCGCAAGGGCAATGCGCGGGCGCCCCTCCGCGTACCCGAGGGCCGCGCCGCTGTGTTTGACCTCTGCGTTTCTGATTTGCCGCGCCTGACTCATGCGTTCACCTCCACGCTGATATAATCTGCTTCACGGTTACGCAGGGCCAAAGTGACCCCGGACAGACGCAAGGCAACCGGATCTCGCAACGGGGCATGCCCCACTACTTCCACTTCCACTCCGGGAATCAGCCCCATATCACGGATACGGCGACCCAATTCGCCATCTGCTCCCACGCGCAAAATACGGCCTTTCTGGCCTTCTTTCATTTCCCTCAGTCCTATGGACTTCCCTTCTGCCATGGTCATGAACTCCTTTCTCGTATCCTCTCCATCCCGCGCGGTGCGGGGCATATACAATTGAGCCGCTGACCACTTGACGCGCCGTTTCACGAGCATTTTCGGGTCCATGCGACTCCTCCTTCCCTCAAACGGCAATATTTTGATGCCTGTTCAAATCAAAAATCGAATTCTATTTTCAAAAACAATGCAAAAAAAATCATACAACCGACACACAGGCCCTGATTTTACCCTTTCTTTGCGGAAGGGCATACTGACGAGCCGTCTTTCGGCGCACGAGAACAGCCGCTGCACCCGCAGCCACAGCCACCACCTTTTGCCGTGGTCGCCTGCCGGACCTTGCGTACAAAATACAACAGCGCCAACACGATAATGACGCCAACAATCATCCCTTGCATATCCACTCCTTCACACGGAAAATCTTTACCGCTCCAGCGGTGGTCTTTTCACGCGTTCGGGAAAATCTTCCCGACGCCACCTATATGGCAATGGTAACCCTTTCTGTCAAGAAAAATGAAATGCGATTTCAAATTTTGTTGCATTTTTTTATTTTTTCTATATAACTACTATGTTTTATTTGTAAAAAAAATAATCAGGAATGAAATGCAAAATTATATTTTCTTCCACTTCCTGCAGAAAAACATTCATAAAAAAACTCTCATGCCCGCGCCTCCCGCAATCAAAGAATTGCAAGCCTTGCACATAAGCGCTCCATATCAAGGTGCGTTTCCAGTGTGTCAGCCAGACGTTGCAGAGAGGCTTCCGGCGAACACGGCGTCACGCCTCTCACGCTCTTGCCTCTCCGGTGCCGCAGCCGGTTCAGAAAAGCGCAACGCCATGTATCATCGTCAAAAAGCCCGTGCCCATACGTCCCCCAAAGCGCGCCCTTTCCCGCTTCCTGCTCCAGCATCCAGCCATGTTCCTCACCGTTGGGAGCCCGCGTCCAAACCTGAGGCCATCCTTTCGCTTTCCCTGCCAGTCCTTGCGGCGCGAGAAGCTCTGTCCTGCCATGATGGATTTCATAGACGGTCAGGGGAAGCCCCAGCACCTCATCCACAGCAACCGCTCTCCGTAAAATTTTGCCAGAGGTCAAGGTTGTGGCCAAAGGCAGAAGGCCGAAGCCTTTCTCCACGTGCCCTGGAGCATCTTCCAAGCCTTCCGGATCGGCAATGTATTTCCCCATCATCTGCATACCACCGCAAATGCCAAGAATGTCAGCTCCTCCTTCCCGTTCGGCTTCCGCGCATAAGGCTTTCTCCATACCGCTTTCCCGCAGAGCACGCAGGTCAGATGCTGTACACTTGCTGCCGGGCAGGATAATCAGGGCAGGATTCCCTAGTTCGTCAGGGCGCGTTGCCACGCGCACGCGTACACCCGCTTCCGCCAGCAGGGGATCCAGATCCGAAAGGTTGCTCAGGTAAGGCAGGTCCACAAGAACCACATCAAGTTCATCCTTCGGAACTTCTGTTTGCGCGTCAAACGGTGCTCTGCCCGGCCCACGGCGCAGGATGCGCCCGGCCCGGTAAGCCACGGAATCCTCTTCCGGCAGAAGCAGTTTTTCCACCCAGGGCACCACGCCGAGAAAAGGCTTGCCCGTCAGAGCGGTCACTGCGTCCAGGGCGGGCGGCAGCAGAGAGGCGTCCCCGCGAAACTTGTTGAGTACCAATCCGTCCACCATGTCCTGTTCCCACGCTTCCATCAGCGCCAGCGTGCCTACCAATGAGGCGAAGACGCCGCCCCGGTCGATATCGCCAACGAGGAGCATACGCGCGCGGGCTTCCCTGGCCATGCGGGCATTGACAATGTCGGTCGCCTTGAGGTTGATCTCCGCCGGGCTGCCTGCGCCTTCCAGAATCATGAGATCCCGTCCTTGTGCAAGCGAGACGTATGCTTCACAGACCTCGCGGAACAGTGCAGGCTTGAGC
>JAEXGX010000168.1 GCA_023450535.1 Pseudomonadota bacterium
TTGGCCTTTTCAACGATTTTCAGTACACATGGCGAAGACGAAAAGCATAGGGAGAATGATAAATGCCCAGACTGCGAGAATTATTAGACCTTGGACGCCCTTTGTTTATTGATGGGGCCACGGGCACGATGCTTCAGGCACTAGGTATGCCTGCCGGCGTGAACCCGGCACAATTTTGTCTGGCGCGCCCCGATATCGTGCGCTCCATGCATGCGGCCTATGCCGAAGCGGGAGCGGACATTCTCCTTACTCCTACCTTCGGCGGCAATGCCTGCAAGCTTCCATCGGATATCGACGCCGAATTTTTCAACAAGAGCATGGCGGAAAACGCCAAACTTTTTGCCCGTGAAATGTCTTCCCGGCTGGGTCGGAAACTTTTTATAGCAGGCGATATGGGGCCCACCGGACATTTTGTCAGTCCTTTGGGAGACCTGCCTCCGGAAGAACTCCTTGAAATTTTCCGGCGGCAAGTTCGTGGACTGGCTGCCGGCGGTGTCGATCTTATTTTTATTGAGACGCAGTTTGATCTTGCCGAAGCCCGTCTTGCGGTGGCTGCGGCTCATATGGAATGCGATCTGCCTGTCTTCATTTCCATGACTTTTGAAGACGGTGTCAGCCTGACAGGTTCGACTCCTGAAATTTTTGCCGCGACCATGGAAAATATGGGAGTGGACGCCGTAGGCGTTAATTGCGGAGCCGGACCGGAAGCCATGCTGTTGGTGGCCGAACGCATGCACAAGGCCTGTTCATTGCCTATTTTTGCCGAACCCAATGCCGGACTGCCCGAACTTGTCAACGGAGAAACAGTATTTCGTCTTGCTCCAGAACCTTTCGCTGAGAAAACCGCACGTTTTGCTGCATGTGGCATCCATGTGCTGGGAGGTTGTTGCGGAACAACGCCCGAACATATCCATTTGTTACGGGAAAAGGTCTTGGCGCAGGAAACCCCGGGGACTGAACGCTCCGTATTCGGTGGAATCTCTTTAACTTCACGCTCTTCTCTTGTACGTATCGGCGCGGATATGCCGGTAGCATTGATTGGCGAACGAGTGAATCCCACGGGGAAAAAAGCCCTCAGCGCGGAGTTTCAGGCAGGTAGTTTCGATCTTGCCCTGCATTACGCCGGAGAGCAGATTGAAGCCGGAACAAAAGTGCTTGACGTGAATGTGGGCGCGCCTGGTGTGGATGAGGTAAGTTTTCTGCCAGCCTTGGCGCAACGGCTTGTCGCACAATTTACCGCACCGCTTTGTCTGGATTCTTCCAATCCTGCCGCCCTTATCGCCGCGTTACCTTGGCATCCGGGGTCGGCACTGCTGAATTCTATCAATGGCGAATCGGGTAAAATGGAGATGCTTGGACCCGTATGCCGCACCTGGGGCGCTCCTTTCGTGCTCCTGCCGCTTCAAGGCCAGCATCTGCCAACCAGTGCATCTGAACGCATTGCCATTATTGAAGCCCTGTTGAAGCAGGCGGAAGCCCTGCGCATTCCTCGCCGCCTGATCATGGTGGACGTTCTGGCTCTCACCGCCGCTTCAGATTCCAGTGCGCCGTGCGAATGTCTGGAAACAGTGCGTTGGTGTACCCGGAACGGGCTCCCGACCACTATGGGCCTGTCCAATATTTCCTTTGGCCTGCCTGCACGGGAACTTGTCAACGCAGGATTCCTGCAAATGGCAGCCGGAGCGGGACTTTCCTGCTGTATTGGCAACCCCGGCAACATTACTCTGCGCGAAGCTCTTGACACAGCGAACCTGTTATTGGGCAGAGATCCTCAGGCGGGGCATTTTATTGCCATGTACTCCGGCTGGAAACGAAATGCGGAATCAGACGGCATCATCCGGAAAAAGACAGGGGAAACAGAGGCTTTGACACTGGAAGACGCTGTTATCCGTGGTAAAAAAGAAGCTGTGGTCGGCTTGGTGGAACAAGAGCTTGCAAAGGGGGCAGACCCTTTCGCACTGGTCAAGGAGAGGCTGATCCCCGCGATTTCTGAAGTGGGTGCGCGCTATGAGCGCAAAGAGTATTTTTTGCCCCAGCTTCTGCGTTCAGCGGAAACCATGCAGGCGGCATTTGCCCGGGTCAAACCGTTGTTGGAAAAAGAAAGTAGCGTAGAGAAGCGCCCTGTCGTGGTATTGGCTACAGTAGAAGGGGATATTCACGATATTGGCAAGAATATCGTTGCTCTGATGCTGGGCAATCATGGGTATGATATTTTGGATCTGGGCAAGGACGTCAAGGCTGAAGCCATTCTCGACGCTGCTGTGAACAGCGGAGCGAGCCTGATCGGTCTTTCCGCCTTGATGACGACTACCATGCCCCGCATGGAAGATACGATCAAGCTAGTGAAGGCGCGAGGGCTGTCCTGCAAGATTATGATAGGGGGAGCCGTTGTAACGCGGGAATATGCCGAATCCATCGGCGCGGACGGATATGCCACCGACGCCGTGGAAGCTGTGCGGCTTGCCGCCAAACTTGTTTCTCGTCACTAATCGGTTTTATCTAGAGACTAGTGTCCTGGCTATGTATGATTTTAAAGTTAAACTGCTATGAGGTAATCATGAAAAAAATAGTTTTCGCACTGTTGTTCAGCCTTATACTTCCCTTTATGGCACAAGCTACGACACCTGCGATAACAACATCTCAGTTGCTGGATATCATCGCGGCAAATAAGGGAAAAATTGTTATGGTCAATTTTTTTGCCGCATTCTGCCCTCCGTGCAAGCGTGAAATTCCGGGGCTAAAGAGTATTCGGGCAGATCTTTCTCCGGACGATTTTTTTATCATCGGCATTGCTGTTGACAATGATCTTCAGGAAATGGAAACTTTCATAGAAAACACCAAGTTCAATTATCCTGTCTATTATGGCGGCGAAGAGGTGGGATTTTCCTTTAGAGTCAGTAGTATTCCGCACAATATCATTTATGATCGGAATGGGCGAATTGTCGTGAATGAAGCCGGATTCATTCCTGAAAAGGCATTACGGGACTTCCTTAACGGCTTACTGGAGCGGAAATGATGTTTCCTTCTGTCGAACATCT
Source organism: Pseudomonadota bacterium (assembly GCA_023450535.1). Lineage (GTDB taxonomy): Bacteria > Desulfobacterota > Desulfovibrionia > Desulfovibrionales > Desulfovibrionaceae > Mailhella. Next base: position 3,039 of record JAEXGX010000168.1, read on the forward strand.
GCGCATTGTATATGATGAATCTGCGATACGTACCCGTGTGCGGGAATTGGCGGCGGAAATTGATGCTGTATACCGGGATGAACCTCTGGTCGTTGTTTGTGTACTAAAAGGGGCTATTTTCTTTTTCAGCGATTTAGTCCGGGCACTTACGCTCTCTCCCGAGCTGGACTTCGTGCGTCTGGCCAGTTACGGTGATGGTATGCAGAGCAAGTGCAACGTTGCCTTTACCAAAGATCTTGAGCTTTCCGTTGAAGGTAAACACGTTCTTATTGTGGAAGATATCATAGATTCCGGGCATAGTATGGACTTTTTGCTTAAACAACTGGGTGCGCGCGGAGCGAAAAGCCTGCGGATTGCGGCGCTCGTCGACAAAGCAGAACGCCGAGAGGTTCCGGTCCATGCCGATTTTGTAGGATTTGCCTTACCCGCAGGATTTATTGTAGGCTATGGTATTGATTACGCGGAGCATTACAGAGCGTTGCCGGCCGTCTATTGCCTGCCGGATGGCGACAACTGAGATCTTCTTCCGGGAGCTCCCATGAAAGTCACGTGTCCTAATTGTAAAACGACGTATAACCTGCCGGACGACAAAGTTCATCCGGGGGCGAAACTACGCTGTACTGTCTGCCGACAGGTGTTTGCCCCCCCCAAGCGGGAGAATTACCAGGAAAGCTATGAAGCTGTTCCGAAGACATCTGATTCCGTCGTCTCCATCAGTATTGGAAAGCCGGACAAGCCGGGAAAGGGAAAAAAACTATGCTTGTTCCTGCTGTTCCTAATCCTTTTAGGTGGAGCTGCTGCCGGGGTTTGGCGCTATACAGATTGGCTTGAGCCAATAAAAGCGATGATTGCCAAAAGCCGCATGCATGGTGAGCCTGTGGTTGTTGAGACTGACGATGAACGCGCGACTCGTATCGCTTCTATGGTTAACAAATTACAAATTCAAAATATCCGACAGTATACAGTCAAGAATGAAAAAATTGGCAATATTGTGGTGATTGAAGGCAAGGTAGCCAATGGATTTGATGAGGCGCGAGAACTCATCAGGGTCGAGGCTGCACTTCAGGATGAAACGGGCAATACACTTGTTTCCAAATCCCAGCTCGCCGGACCGACGATCTCTCTGTTTCAGTTGCAGGTACTGAGCGAAGCAGAGTTGGAGCAAGGACTTTCTAACAAGTTGGATATTCTGACGAACAATACCAATATCGCGCCGGGCGGAAGTGTCCCCTTTATGGTGGTTTTTTATGGTGCTCCAGAAAAAGCCAGCCGTTTTAACGTCACGGTCATTGATGCTAACAAGCCGCAAGCCGAAAAAAAATAAAAAAAGGAAAAAAAATGCTTGCCAAAGCTGAAGGGTTGTTATAGATATCTCTTCGTCGCGCCGAGGTAGCTCAGTTGGTTGAGCAGGGGACTGAAAATCCCCGTGTCGGCAGTTCAATTCTGTCCCTCGGCACCATAGAAAAATCAAGGACTTACGCCATAAAGCGCAAGTCCTTTTTCTGTTTTTATTCAACGCCTCTCCCTCGCCTGTGGATGCGACCGTCACGTAAGTGCGGCTTGCGGGCGCATCCTTCTACGGGCGTAGCTCAGGAGCGTGCGGTTCGGCCCCGGGCTTTGGCCGCTCGGTGCATGCCCCATCGACGTCAATGGGTTTTAAATCCTGGGAATACATCCGTGGATCCAAAGGCGAGCGCATCAGAATACCTGGCGGGGTGCTTCTCCACCAGGTGGATACTACGCTGTTCAAGGGGACACTTATTAACCGTCTGTCTATCGCCCCAAACGACCCCGGAGCCTTCCACCTGCATGCCCAGCCGCAAAAAGTAACAGAAGAGGGGGATTCCCCCTCCTGAAAGAAGGCAAGATGTATTATCCCGCAATTTTTATCCCGCACGATGGCGTATTCGATATCCTTTTCCCCGATTTGCCGGGGTGCTGTTCTCAGGGCGACAACCTTGAGCAGGCGCTGGCGTCTGCGGCGGAAGCACTGCATCTGCACTTATCCGGCATGGTGGCGGATGGCGATAAGCTCCCCGAGCCCTCCTCGATTGATGCCGCTCTCGCCAGCGCCCGGCAGGAAACGGAGGACTGAAGCCGGTTATTCTCAATCTGCTCGACAAGACTGCTGCCGAAATGGGACTGGATAGATCCGGCCTGATTGCTGTGGCGGCGCGTGACTGCTGCAGCAGCGTCAACCAGTAGAAATTATTAACTTAAAGAAATAGAAAAAGTACCATTTTTTGAAAATGGTGCTTCAGCCCGCAAAACATTGAATGCCAATGTTTTGCGGGCTGATTTTTTATGTCAAATTTTTTTGGATTTCATTTTCAGTATAACCTCAAAAGGAGGTTATCGTGGCCACATCGTCATCGGTCACCGGAGGGTATGGCGATGACGGCTATATCCGTCAGGCGCAGCCCGTACCTGGAGCCTCTTTTGAGGCCAGAGCTTTTCGCGTAGCACGTCGAGATCAACTCCATTGCAACCAATGTCATAGGCTCCGGGCTCATGCCCCATAGCGTGATCCCTTATGAGCGGCTGGGCATAACACGCGAGCAGGCGAAATCCGTGCAGGACAGCATGGAGTAGTGCGGGCAAGCGCACTATCGGGAGCAAATGTCCTTTGAAGAGCTCCAACTTCTTGCGCTTCGGGTGCTGGTGCGCGACGGCGAATTTATCCATTTGCCTGCGCTGGAAAGTCGCCCAGGCTGAGCGAGCAAGCGCACGGGCCGCAAGAAGAACTATAAAAAAACTAGCAGAATTGCTAAAAACATGGTCTTATCTTAGTCCCATAATGTGCAATATGGTAATCTTCAAAAAAAGGAAAAGCCCTTAGATTTTTCACCTAAGGGCTTCAAAGAAAAGGAAAAAAAATTAACGCCAAAAACGATGTTTATATGCTCGTTTTGTAGACTCCTTTGTCGGCGTTGTACGTTTCAAAGTATCACGGCCAGAACGAGAATTAACAGGCACCCAATCACCAACAGTTGAATCCCATACCATACCACCAACAGGAGCGCCTGTAATTTTGCCTTTGAGTGACTCATAACCTGACTCCAATATAGGCAAAAGGTCAGAACCAAGTGGCTTATCTTCCCAAAGTTGAGCATAATCTCCAGAGGGATAAAGTTCAAGCTTCCCATTATGGTTACGAACCCATTGAAACTTGGGATTAGGGCCATCAACCGCAGAATCACCTTGACCACTAATTACAGTACCATTGGCATTCAAGCTAGGCATAACAGGAGCATTGTTACGCTTCAGAGCGGTAAGAGAATTTTCTTTCATCTGGAGCAGAGTTTCCGCGCGGATATCATTCTCTAGCTTCAAGCCACGAATCTGCTCCGCGTGAGTCTCCGCCTGCATCGCCTTGCCAAGCTCTCTTTCTGCTCGGGTAGCCTTTGATTCAATCGCGCGACCAAGATTCTGACCTGCATCTCCAAGCCACGAGTAATCACCGGCGGTAAACGAAGGCGAGAAACTGGCATTATTGACGCCAAGAGCGGCCAGAGGATGGATACCAGCGGCCTTTGCATCGGCAACTTTCCAGCGGATGCCATTCTGGGCAAATTCTTTCTGCGCCTCATAGTTTTTCTGGGCAGTATCGGCGGCAGAGTTATTACCCATGATGCCGCCAACAATACCACCAACCGCACCTGCAACATCTCCGAGCAAACCCATTACTACACCTCCTTATCTGCATCGGATATAAGACTTATCTGTCCAACGCGGACGGCGTTGTCTGCCTCCGCCTTTTCCAGTCTTTTGCAGAG
>JAEXGX010000200.1 GCA_023450535.1 Pseudomonadota bacterium
GTGCGTGGGCGCGGGCTTGTACTTTCTCGGCATGGCGGGCACGGGATTTATTGTGGGCGTGCAGATTCTGCTACGCGGCAGGCTGGCGTGCCTGGGCGCGCCGGTTGTGGAACAGCTTTCTCTTGAGTTGGCGGAAGAGGGTGAAGGAGTGGAAGAAGTGCGCCGGATCCTCTCCGTCGCATCGCTTCAGGTCGTTTCTATTAAAGCGGCGCGCCGTGACGGGGCATTGCTGGTGGATGTGGCGGTAAAGGCGCCATGCGGTTATGATCGTTTCAGCACATTGACTTTGCTGCGCGACAACCCGCATGTCAGATGCGTAAGCATGTAACAAGGGTGGCTCATTTCAACGGCCCTTGAAACGCGTGGGCCGGCACGCTATAACAGACGCTTGCCCTGCCCTTACGAGATAAACTATACCTTATCAATCATATGGATATTTCTGCTCTGCTTGCCCGGTTCAATGTGGAACATCCCCTTGTCGTCAGCCGTAGCGGCCCCGCCACTGCGGCGCGCCTCGCATGTGAGGCCGTGCGCGACGGGCGGCGTGTGGCCCTAGTGGTGCGTTCCCGCGAGGAACTGGCCCTCATGCGTGGCCTGATCACCCTTTTTACGCCCGAGATGTCCGTGGGCAGGCCCGATGCTGCGGTTCCCGGCCTGAACACCGTTACGGAGGGGCCGCTTTGGGAACGGCCGTGGATTGGACTCCCTTCCTTTAATCATCGCTCGCTGTCCCGTGAGGGATGGGCTGTCCGTATGGCCGCGCTCTATGCCCTGGGGCGGAGGACAAGCCGGGGCGTGATTCTGACGGCGGATAACCTGTTACCTTTTCTGCCTCCCACGGATTTTTTTGAGGAACGGGAAATCGTCATTCGCAAAAATGAGGAACTCTCGCCGGAACTGGTACTGGAGCAACTTGTCGAATGGGGTTACCACCGCGAAAGCATGGTTTCCCGCGCGGGGGACATGGCCCGGCGCGGCGATATTCTGGATGTGTTGCCCCCCGGCTACGACCGCCCGGTGCGGATTGAATTTTTTGGCGACACTGTAGACGAGATGCGGGTATTCGATCCCAACACTCAGCGTTCCGTGGGCCAGATTGACGAGGTGACATTGCTCCCCGTCAGCCCACTCCGGCAGGATGGAACGGGACGGAAGGCCATGCGTGGGCGCTGGGCGCGGCTGTTCCAGCGGGGCGTCATGGGCGAGTTTGCCGAGGCTTCCATGATACGGGCGCTGGAGCAGGGGGATTTGCGTCTGATGCCCGGCTGTGCGTATGATGAAACGTCCTGTCTGGAACAGTGGGTGGGTGCGGACGCCTTGTGGTTACTGCCCGGCGCGCGGGATTTTGAGGAAAGCCTGCGCCGCGCCGAAACCCAGTGGGGCGAAGACCTCATGAAGGACGCGGAGGAAACGCGGCTTGAACAGCCGGAGCACTTGGCGCTGCGCCACGCTGACGATGCGGGCCGGGCGCTGGAGGATTTGCCTCGCGCCTACATGGAACCGCTGCGCATGGGGACGGAGAACCTGGGTGAGGAACTGCCTGAGCGAAGCTATCATTCTTTCGGAGAGCTTTTCCCCGGCAGGCCTGATCCCGATCGCCCCTGGCAGCAACTTGTCGCAGGGTTGCGCGGCTGGTTGAGCGAAAAACGGCAAGTGCTTCTGGCCTTCGCTTCCGAGCGGGGCAGGCGCAAATTTTTGAAACTGGCCGAGCAGGACGGGCTTTACCCCGTGTTACGCTACGATCCCGCAGGGAGGGGGCTTTTCGCGCTGATCGCTCCCTTTCAGCAGGGTGCGGAGCTGGTGTGGGATTCCTGCCTGGTGCTGGGAGAGGACATCCTTCAGCCCCGCGCTCAGCAGGGGAGGAGTTCGGCCGCTGGCGCATTCAAAGGGCTGGACAGTTATGATGAGCTGAAGCCGGGGGATCTGCTGGTTCATAGAGATTACGGCATCGGCCGTTTTGGCGGCCTGCATCGTATGAACCTCGGCGGCGTGGACAATGATTATCTGCTGCTGGAATACGCCGATGATGCCAAACTGTACCTGCCGGTCGATCGCTTGTCCGTGGTGCAACGTTTCAAGGCCACAGCGGATGGCCCCGAGCCGGCTGTAGACAGGTTGGGTGGGACGTCATGGACGAGCTGCCGGGAAAAGGCGCGCAAGGCGGTGGAAAAAATCGCCGCCGACCTGGTGGAAATGTATGCCTGGCGCAAGGTTGCCAAGGGTTTTTCCTATTCTCCGCTGGGTGAGATGTATCGGGAGTTTGAGGCGTCGTTCGGGTTTGAGGAGACGCCGGATCAGGCTCGCGCCATTCAGGAGGTGCTGGCCGATATGGAAAAGCCCGTGCCCATGGATCGTCTGGTGTGCGGCGATGTCGGTTTCGGCAAGACGGAAGTGGCGTTGCGCGCGGCATTCCGCGCGGCCTGCGATGGCCGTCAGGCAGCATTGTTGTGTCCGACCACAGTGCTCGCCGAACAGCACTACCAGACTTTCCGGGCGCGCTTGGCGGGCTTTCCCGTAAACGTGGGGCTGCTGAGCCGTTTCGTGCCCAGGGCGCGCCAGCAGGAAACGTTGCGCGCTGCGGAAAAGGGGCAGATAGATATTCTTATCGGCACGCATCGTCTTCTTTCCCAGGATGTGATTTTGCCCAACCTCGGTCTGCTTATTCTGGACGAAGAGCAGCGTTTTGGCGTGCGCCATAAAGAAAAACTTAAACAGCTCAAGAAAAATGTGGATGCGTTGACGCTGACGGCCACGCCCATTCCCCGCACGCTCCAGCTTTCCATGTCCGGCATACGCGAACTTTCTGTCATTGAAACCGCTCCGGCCGAACGTAAGCCCGTGGCCAGTGCGATCATGAACCGTGATGCCGCAGCGTTGCGCCAGATTATGGAGCGCGAGCTCGCCCGCGAAGGACAGGTGTTCTGGGTACACAACCGGGTACAGCAAATGGAGAAGACCGTGGCCTTTGTGCGCGATCTGGTTCCGCAGGCCCGCATCGGCATGGCTCATGGGCAGATGGGGGAAAAAGAGCTGGAAGACACCATGCACAAATTCTGGCACGGTGAGCTAGATGTGCTGGTGTGTACGGCCATTGTGGAATCCGGGCTGGATTTTCCCCGGGCCAATACCCTGATCGTCGATCAGGCTCAAATGTTCGGCCTGGGACAGTTGTATCAGTTGCGCGGCAGAGTGGGACGTTCGGATCGTCAGGCGTATGCCGTATTTGTTGTGCCGGATATTGATAACATGCCGGATCTGGTACGCGAGCGCATGCGGGTAATCATGGAAATGGATTACCTCGGCGCGGGTTTCCAGGTGGCTATGGAGGATTTGCGCTTGCGCGGCGCGGGGAATATTCTTGGCGAGGCGCAGTCCGGGCATATGACCCGCGTGGGTATCGAGCTGTATCTGGAAATGCTGGAGGAGGCCGTCACCCGACTGAAGGGCAACGGCGAAGCCCTGCGGACGGAAACGGAAATGAATCTCGGCCTGCCCGCTCATATTCCCGATACCTATATCGGAGACGGGCGAGAGCGCCTCAAGTATTATAAAATGCTGTCTTCCGCGCCGGATGGAAACGCCCGGCAGGAAGTAGTTATGGAATTACGCGATCGTTTCGGCCCGTTGCCGGAGGAATTGGAGACCTTCGTTTCCGTGTTGGCATTCAAAAAACAGGTCAACCTGCTCGGCATTTCCCGGGCGGATCTTTTCCCGGACAGGGTTCGCGTTACCTGGGCCGACGGCCAGAGCCGTGTCCGGCCCGAGGCTCTGGTGCGCCTG
>JAEXGX010000369.1 GCA_023450535.1 Pseudomonadota bacterium
ACCAGAGAGAATATGCCCTCACGGTAGGGTTCAAGCTTCGGAGGCAGAGGCGCAAACGCTTCCTCTTCTTTGGCGCGGTGAAAGGCCGGAGTGATCTCGTTGGTGGCGGCATCCACATACTCGTTCATCACCAGCCAGGCGTGGATCATATTGCCCATGGCCGGAGGAACTTCCATGGTTCCTCCCTCCGGCAGGCCGATGATCTGGCCGGTAAAACAGGCGGCATCCACCTTGCGGGGCCGGGCGGAGAGGCTCTCGCCGATCTCCCGCTGGAGGTTGGCGACAAAATCCTTGTAGCTTTCGCTTGCAACTACCGTAAGCACATTCAGAGTATGCACCGTGGCCGGGTCGTCCATTCGGTCGCCCTGCTGGTTGACGCAAAGGCGCAGGCCGCGCCCCACTTCCTGCCTGCGGGAGATGGTGTTGTCGCTGTGCTTGAGCATGCACATGACAAAGACGTTCGGGTTGTCCCACCCTTCGCGCAGGGCGGAATGCGAAAAAATGAAACGGACAGGCTCGCGCAATGACAGCAGACGTTCCTTGTCCTTGAGGATCAGATCATAGGCGTCCGCATCCTCGGAAAGCCCCTTGTCTTCTCCGCGTTTCTGCACCGCCGGGTCCACCAGTCTGTTTTTCTTCCTGTCTATGGAAAAATAGCCGCTGTGCGTGCTGCGAACGGGGATAGTCTCCAGATATTTCCGGTACGCCTCATTGCCCGCAGGAAGCTCATAGTGCAGGAATTCATCAACCTGGCTCCTGTATTCTTCCTCAAACCAGCGCGCATACTCCCCCATGTCATCCTGCCGGCCATAGTCGCGGTACTTCGCCACTTCATCAATGAAGAACAGGGTCAGAACCTTGATCCCTTGCGGGTAGAGGCGCCTTTCCTTCTCCAGATGCGCCCGGACGGCTTCCCGGATCTGGATGCGGCGCAGGGCCGCCTCACTGACATCGCCCACGGCCTCTCCGGCCGTGAGAATCTGCCCGTTGGTAAATTCCACGGTATCCGTGCGCGCGTCTATCTGGGAAATGACATAATCACGATACTGATCCAACTCGTTGGAAACAACAAACAGGTTATCCCCCTTGCCGAGACGCCTTGTCACACGCTTGATGCTTCCTCCGGCCTGCCGGATTTCCAGCTCCATGCGGGCAATCGGAGCCTTGGAAGAAATTTCGATGGATTCCAGATAGAGATAGGCGTTTGTTCCGGCCAGCCCCTTTACCGCGATGCCGCGCACGGCGATTTTCTTCACCAGTTTCTGATTATAGGCGTCCAGGGCATCCAGACGATGTATCTTGTTGTGCTCAATGCGGTGCGTGGCCGAGTACCGCAGAATCATGAGCGGGTTGAACTTTGCGAGCGCCTCCAGGGTTTTTTTCCCTTCCATTTTCTGGGGTTCGTCCAAAATCAGAATGGGACGGTTGGAACTGATCACGTCAATGGGCCTGCGCGTCTGAAAATCATCCAGCTCGTCATAAATGCGGCGGTTGTCCTTGCCCGTGGCATTAAACGCCTGAATATTGATAATCATGACATTGATGCCCGCGTCGGAGGAAAAGCTCTCCAGAGGCGACAAATCTTTGGAACTGTAAATAAAGAAACGGGCCTTTCTGCCGTAACTCTCCGTAAAATGCTCGGCCGTGACTTCAAAAGACTTTTTTACGCCTTCACGAATGGCCACGCTTGGCACGACGACGATATACTTGCTCCAGCCGTAGAGCTTGTTCAGTTCAAAGATGGTTTTGATATAACAGTAGGTTTTGCCGGTGCCCGTTTCCATTTCCACGTCAAGGTTGACCGCGCACCCGGCGCAGTGCACAAGCTTTTCGGAAAGCGGGATGCTTTGCCGGATCTGAACCTGCCGGATGTTCTTGAGCAACTGCTCTTCCGTCAACTGAATATCCGCATTCCGAAAGCCGGTGAGTTCCGACCGGCTCTCCATGCCGGGAAACACCAGCCCCTTGGCAAGCAGCTTTATGTTGGAACCGGGGTCGATGCGATAGGCAAGGCCGGAAGTATTGATCTGCCCGGCAAAACAGTCTGTCACGGATTCCACCGCCGCAGTCTGGTAGGGCTGAATTTTAAATTTAAGCTTCATCAAAAGTTCCTTGCGGAGTCAGTCAGCGAGATGGGGGGCGACTGTGGATTGAAACATGATTCACCTTTATCGCATACGGCAGTGGACAAATACCGCACCTTGCGCTGAAACGTCACCTACAGGGTTCTGAACTCGGTGGATGGCGATAACTGCCTGAACATCTGCTCGGCGTTAATTTTCGCCGCGTCGGATGCAAAGCCGTTATCCCGGAACACGGCGCGCACGGGCTGAACCCGGGCGATCTCTTCAACCAGCTCCCGCGAGATGCCCTTGTCAAAGCAGGCCGCCAATGCGTTTTCATCCACAAAAAAGACCGTTTTACCCTGCATGGTTACTCTGCGGACAGGCAGGGTCAGTTCCACGCCCCAGTCCAGCAAGACCTGGAAAAGCAAATCTTCCGGCGTGCGGTCGTATTTGACGTTGTCCACGGCATCCAGCAGCGTTTTCTGCTCCACCATATCGGGCGCGTAGAACACATCCGCCATGTTCGAGGTATCGACTTTCAGCACGCGGAACCCGATATCCAGATCGGCGCCACGCGCCTTATTCTCTGCGGCAGGCTCCAGCAGGCTTTGCTGGCCTTGCTCTTTTTGCGCCTCTTTTGCCAGAAGCTCCTCTTTTATCTTTTTCCCCGCGCGGCGGATACGTTCCTTGCTGATTTCCGCAATCGTTTTATATCCGGCCCGGCAGGCTTCGGATTTTTCATCACAGGGCTCGGGCAACTGCACCATGATAAACTGGCGATTCCCGCCGTCTTCGGCATTGAGCTGCATCACCGCATGCGCGGTCGTGGAAGAACCAGCAAAAAAATCCAATACAATGCCACAATCAGAAACCCCCAAATATAACATATCTCTGATCGTTGCTATGGATTTGGGAAAATCAAATTCATTTTCTGGAAAGAAAGATTTTAAATCTTTTTTTGCTGTATCTGTTGAATATTCTCCTCCAAACCATACAGACTTGGGGTTTGCTCTTCGCTCTATTCGTTCATCTTCGTCATTTTCACCTGAGTCAGGCAAAAAAGTATTGAGTTTTGCATTTAAATAAACTCTATATTCAGCTCCCCAAAATCCTGTTTTTGGAGATTGTTTAGGGTGAATATTTTTAATAAAAAATTTAATCCTCTCTCTCCCCCATCTCCAACACCCATCTGTTC
>JAEXGX010000396.1 GCA_023450535.1 Pseudomonadota bacterium
CCATTAGAAAATCGCCGTAACGCCGGACGTGAAACAGAGACACCGGTTCCAATAATAAATCATGCAGCGGCACAATCCGTACCGGGTGCAAATTTCCATTTGCCAGCGCCGTCCGCGCGGCAAGCTCCATCAGCAAGGGGAAAACCAGCACCATGTCGCAACCACTGCGCAGATCCGGCGGAGGCCCCATAACTTTGACTGGCAAACCCTGCTCTTCAAGGAGGCATTCGGCGCGGATCACTTCCGCCGTATTTTCAAATACCATGATGCCTTGTTCCGTCTTGTGGGCGGAAGGAACGGGGGCCGCCCCCCTCTCCCGCCCCGAACGCGGGGCGGGAGAGGGGGCCAGACCAAAGAGACGTTTCAGCAACTTCATTTGCGCAATTCCAGACGGCAGACTCCGCCGTCCAGTTCAACCGGCGTCACGGAAAAGCCTTGCTTTTGCGCAGCACGGGTAACATTTTCCCGGCTGGCTTCGTTATCCGTCAGCACGTCCAAAGTGCTATCTCCCGCCCGAATCGCCTCATGCACCATGAGCACAGGCTGAGGACAGGAAAGACCGCAGGTATCGATTTCCTTTATCACGATGACGCTCCTTATGCCTTTTTGCTGTTCATGAAGCCGATCAGAAGGCAGACCGCAAACCCGATGAGCGTGGCATGGATGCCATAGGGTCCGATGCCTGCACCGGAACTGGCTGTGCCGAAATTGTGGGCCATGGCCGCGCCGACAAGCAGACCCGTGGCGAAGATCGCCGCGTCGCAGTCGCCTTCGCCCGCCAGAAAAAGCTGACGGCCAGGGCAGCCCCCGGCAAGTGCGAACGCCAGACCGGCAGTCACCATGCCGAGGAAGTTCCACACCCCGTCGGTGTGCGCCACGGGCTGGTTTTCAAAACCGGGATGGAAGCCGCCGAAAGCCAGATTCATGAGAAAGGCGGTTCCCAGCATGGCGAGCAGGCCCAAAAAGAGATGCAGTTGGCGAAAAAGAATGAGATCCCGGAATGCTCCCATAGTGCAGAAGCGACTGCGCTGCGCGACGAAACCGATGATCAGTGCAAGCCCGAGAGAAATGAGCAGCGTAGCGTGCTGAGAGCCGGGACCGGAAACGGAATAGAACAGGATGCCACTCTTGTCCTGGCCTTCAATCTGCGGGAAGAACAGATACAGGGCGAGCAGGCACAGCATAAGCAAAGGAAAGAGCCAGCCGGTCAGGGTTGACTGCTGGCTGCTGCGGCCGAGAGAATAGCCCCGGCGGAAGAACAGCGTTCCCACCCCGATGCCCGCAAACAGCCCGGCCAGACCGAGAACCGCATTGAGGTCACCGCCGGCAAGGCGCAACACAGCACGCCAAGGACAGCCCAGAAAGACCAGTGCGCCCATGGCCGCGATGATTCCGAGCATGAAACGGGTAATGGGAGAGGAACCGCCGCGCGGCTTGAAATTACCAAAGGCCAGAGCCGCGCATAGAGAACCGATCACCAGGCCGATGATCTCGGGGCGCAGATACTGCACAACGGCCGCGCGATGCAGGCCGAGCGCTCCGGCCATGTCACGCTCAAAACAGGCCACGCAGATACCCATGTTGGGTGGATTGCCGTTGAGCTGAAGGATAATGGCCAGCACGCCGATAAGCGCGCCAGTAGCCACTATGCCCATTGTTGTGGCAAAAAAATTGCTTTTCATGTTTTCTCCTCTGAAAGACCCGAAAGGTTGGACGAGTACGCAACATGCAGTTAAGCCTGGCACGACCGGTCCGCCCGGACAGGGAGAGGAGAAAGAGGAGCCGGGTCAGCTACCCGTAGTCGCCGGAATAGCCCTTTTCCTCCCTCCGCGCGGACAATGAGGGGACCACACCCGGTGGCGCCCAGCACAGCCGCATCAAAGATACAGAAAAGTCATGTTCCGACCTCGCTAAAAATATAATTCGCAAATCTTATCAAAACCTCAACCGCCGTCAAGGAAGGGAGGCGGAGAAATTCCTTGCAACATAATGTTACAAAAAATGATTACTTAAATAACACTTTGATTTCACAAATGTTTAAAGAAGAATTCGTGACACAATGCTTGACAAAGCTCACAAAAAAAATGGTATAAAAATAAAAGTGTTACTTTTTATGACAAGTTCCTTATTCAGTGGTTCATATTTCCCATCTATGAGGATTTATTATGCATATGCCTCACCACCCTCTGCTCTGCGCCCTGCTCGCCGGAGCTCTTTGCCTGACAGCCTGTTCCGGGGAACAGAAAAAGGGACCAAGCGCGCCCAAGTCGGCTCTGGTTACTGCCACAGAATCCACCCTGCGCGATGTGCCATCCACCATTGACGCCGTGGGCACGGTGGAAGCATCGGCCACAGTGGCCATTGTTTCCCGGGTGAGCGGCGAACTGATGGAAGTACGGGTGAAGGAAGGCCAGTATGTCAAAAAGGACGACCTGCTTTTTGTCATCGACAAGAAACCTGCGGAAATTGCGCTGCATCAGGTACTCGCCCAACTGGAAAGCGACAAGGCAAAACTGAGCAAGGCCGAACAGGACTTGGCGCGTTCACAGAAGCTGACCAAGGGAGGCTTTACCAGCGCCGCACAGAACGACGAAGCTCTGGTGGCCGCCATTGGTTACCGGGCCGCCGTCAAGGTGGATGAAGCAGCGGTGGAACAGGCGCAGCTCAACCTTTCCTATTGCGAAATTCGCGCACCCATGGACGGCCGGGCCGGAATCATCCAGGTCGATCGCGGGAATATCGTCGCAGCTCACACCCAACCTCTTCTTATTATTGATGAAACTACTCCGGTAGACGTGACTTTTTCCGTGCCTGAACGCTATCTGCCTGAAGTGCGCGGGCTCGCGGCAGAATCCAGCCTCAAGGTCACGGCACGCAGCAAGGATGGCATGGAGAATGAAGGGGAACTTACCTTTATCGGTAACGTGGACAGCGCTACGGGAACGGTTCCGCTCAAGGCGCGCTTTGCCAACACCGACGGCAGAATGTGGCCCGGCGAGTATGCCCGCATCACCATGCGCCTGCGCCTGCTGAAAGACGGGGTTACGGTTCCGGCCCGGGCTGTGACTATCGGAC
>JAEXGX010000022.1 GCA_023450535.1 Pseudomonadota bacterium
TCAAAAAACGCCGGGAATCAAAAAAGCTCTCCGATTTGATGAGAGTGTCAAACATAGCACCAACCGGGCACTATATTACAGATATCCCCATAGAAAATGTTACTCAAACCCTTATCATAAACTTGAATTGTTTCACTGGGTTCCTGAACCTTATCCCTTTTCCCTATGAGGGTCATAGAAAAAATGTGTTTGAACAAGGCCTTGTGATTATCTACAAGCAAATCATGGGGCAATGCGAATGTTGACAGATGCCCCCCACCTTTCATGCGGCGGCCAAGACTGTTCAGCACACAGCACTCCAAACTTTCGAGTTCGATATGGGGAGGATTTGTATGTTCGGTAATCTGGAAACCGGGAACAGCTTCAAATACTACATCCACAGCGCAATATGCGTCCTGCTGATGTTCGGGTTCGGCCTGCTTCCTCCCGTGGCTCCCATCACTCCCGTTGGGATGCGCATCATGGGGATATTCATAGGAATGATTTATGGGTGGCTTACTGTAGGTATGACCTGGCCCAGTATTCTTGGCGTCATCGCCATTGGCCTTAGTGGGCAAATGAAAGTGGCCCAAGCTTTTCAGGCAGGGTTCGGCAATAATACCATTTTGCTGATTTTCTTCATGTTTATCATAACGGGTGTACTGGACACCTCCGGCGTGGCGAAATATGTCGCCAACCGGCTTGTTTCCTTCAGAATCTCCCGTGGCCGCCCTTGGGTTCTGACTTTTCTCATTTTCTTCAGCATGTTTGTGCTGTCTTCCATGATTTCCATCACGGCAGCCATTGTGGTCGTCTGGACCATGTTTTACGGAATTTGCGAGGTATTTGGCTTCAAAAAAGGTGACAAGTGGCCCATGCTCATGCTGGTGGGCATCGCCTTTTCAGGCAGTATGGCGTATCAGCTTTTTCCGTTCAAATCTCTCCCGCTCATTGTGCTCGACAGCTACAAAGAACTCTCCGGAGGGCAGGATATCAACTTTTTCAAATACTTTATCTGGATGTTTCTCACCGACTGGCTGGTTATCTTCGGATATATGCTGGTAATGCGTTTTGTGTTCAACCCGGATGTTTCAAAAATCATTCAGGCCGACACATCACTCGACAATGCCGAGAAACTTTCTCCCTATCAGCGTTTCATCCTGATTTATTTCGGTGCGTACGTGTTGCTGATGCTCATTCCGAGCATCATGCCCCATACATGGGGGATTACCAAACTACTTCTGGAGATCAACAATACCGGCATTTCCGCCCTTGCGGTCATTTTTTTGGTGTTCATGAATTTCAAGGAAGGTGTCTCGATCAATGAAATGGTCAAAAAAGTTAACTGGAATCTGATTTTTCTACTGGTGGGGGCCATGACCATTTCCACTGTGATGGCGAAGCCTGAAATCGGTATCAGGGCTTTTATTTCTGATACCATGAAGCCTATTCTTGAAGGTCAGAGTTTTTGGTTATTCTCGTTCCTGTTGCTGCTCGCGGCCTGCGTGATTACCAACTTCTGTAATAATCTGGCCACGGTCGCCATTTTTACCCCCATCGCCTACAACCTTGCCGTCGCGTGCGGTGATGACGTCAATATCCAGGCGCTCATGGTCGTTCTCATCACTATCTGTTCTATGGCCATGGCCACTCCGGCAGGTTCTACACCCGGCGCATTAGTCTATGGCAATAAGGATTGGGTGCCCGGTAACTATCCGCTCATCCTCGGTGTAGTTTGCGTGATCGTCGACTTCATTCTGATTTATGCAATCGGCCTTCCCTTCGCCAACATGCTTTTCTAGAGCATTCCAACAAAAAATATTGACGCCCCCTTCTTTTGTTCAACACGAGCGCGGCCAAACGGGGGCAAGGGCGTCAAGCTCTCCTCCGGTTTATGAGCCATAACCACAGCTTATTGTCCGGCAAAGATCCGGAAAGGAGGCGCTATGTCGCCCTATAAACAATCTGAAG
The DNA here is from genome assembly GCA_023450535.1 of Pseudomonadota bacterium. GTDB lineage: Bacteria > Desulfobacterota > Desulfovibrionia > Desulfovibrionales > Desulfovibrionaceae > Mailhella. Next base: position 1,951 of record JAEXGX010000022.1, read on the forward strand.
CCCCGTACCCTCATCTCTTTTCTCCTCTGACCATCAAGAACGTCACCTTTAAAAACCGCATTATTTCAGCACCGCAAAGCATGAATAACCTTGCGACACCGGAAGGTTATCTGACGCTCGGCGCGGCCGTACATTACGGTTGGAAGGCCCGTGGCGGCGCAGCAGTCGTCACGACGGGAGAAGCCCGCATCTCTATGAAAAACGGCAGCGGGCACAGCAACCAGATCAATCTCTGTGATGAAGTGACGTTGCGCAGTCTGAATCAGTTTTCCGATTTTTTGCACGTCTACGGGGCGAAAGTTTCCATAGAGCTCAGCCACAGCGGGCAATGGGCCTTGCCGCAATACAACAACGGCAGTAACCCCTTTGGTCCCTCGGCCAAACTGATGCCGAACGGCTGCCAATGCGAGGAAATGACCGAGGACGACATGGAATATGTCGCGGACTGCTTCGCCCAAACTGCTGTCATGGCCAAGCGTGGCGGCGCGGATATGGTGAATATTCATGGTGGTCACAGCTGGCTGCTCAGCCAATTCATATCTCCGCTGGAAAATCAACGTACAGATCGCTATGGCGGATGCTTGGAAAACAGGGCTCGTTTTCCCCTCATGGTTCTTGATCGGGTTCGCTCGGCTGTCGGCCCCGACTTTCTCATTGAATACCGCATCAGCACGTCCGAACTCATTGACGGCGGCATGGAAGTGGACGAGGCGGTGGAATTCGCCCGCATGATCGAAGACAAAATCGATATTCTGCAATGCTCGGTAGGTTCGCGTCGCAATGCTGTCAGCCGGGGTGTCATGCATCCCCTGCATTTCATGCCGCCAGCTTGCAACCTTTATGCCGCAGAGGCCATGAAACGTGGCGGCATCCGTGTCCCGATCGCGGCGGTTGGCGGTATCAATGACCCGGAAGTCGCAGAGCGGATTCTGGAAGAAAACAAAGCAGATTTTGTTGCCATGGCCCGGTCTTTTGTGGCTGATCCCGACTGGGGGGAAAAAGCGCGTGCCGGAAAAGCCGAGGATATCCGGCCCTGCATCCGTTGTTTTCGTTGTGGCGACATCGGGGGCGGCCGCGTCAATTCCGGCGCCAAAGTCATTTTGCAAGACTTCAAGAAGGCCACTCGACATATAGAGTGTTCGGTCAACCCTACACACGGGCGGGCCTGGAT
>JAEXGX010000046.1 GCA_023450535.1 Pseudomonadota bacterium
ATCTGGCCACGGTGCGAGCCCAAAGTGCAGCCCTTGCAGACGCCGCCGCCACAGCCTACGGGAATATGCTGAAATCTGGAGACTCCGTTCCCCTTGTTCTGCATCAGGCGGAACGGGATCAGAACAAGGGAATTGAAGGTGTCTTTGTACAATGTGCAGGACGGATAGGCATATGGGGTAAGATGGAACTTGCCGCTTTGCCGCTTTAAAGTTTACTCGCAGTGGCTATTATTCGTCACGGTGGTGGCAGCCAAGGCTCCGTTTGTTGCGCAGAGCGGCCTGAGTAATCAGGTATGCCGTCTGGCAGCCGTGGAACAGACGCACAAGCTGCGGAGAAAGCGAGGTATGCCGGTAGAAGTCGTGAAGGTGCTCGGAGAGGTCGCGCAAGTCGGCGAAAGCCCGGCGCAAGCGAGCTTCCGTGCGCATAATGCCCACGTAGTTCCACATGATGTGGCGGATACTCACCCAGTCCTGCGCCACCAGCGCGGGGTCGTCATTATGCTCGTTACCCGTGCTCTCCCAATCCGGAATGGATTCGAGCACACGAGGACTGACATTATCCCTGCCCGCCAGCACTCCGGCGATGTCGTTCCCTGCGGAGACCCCCCATAGCAGTGCTTCCAGCAGAGAGGTGCTGGCCAGCCGGTTAGCTCCGTGAATGCCCGTACAACTGCATTCGCCCACAGCGTAAAGCCGGTCGAGCGTGGTCCGGCCGCGCTGATCCACCAGAATTCCGCCGCAAAAGTAGTGCGCGGCGGGCACCACAGGGATTGGCTGCGTACGGATATCAATACCAATCTTTTTACAACTTTCATAGACAGTGGGGAAGCGTTCCTTCACATCGCAATGCATATGAGTCGCATCAAGGAAGACATGGTTGTCCCCGGTAGTGAGCATCTCGCTTACAATGGACTGCGCCACGATATCACGGGGAGCGAGGTCGCCGCGCCCGTCGTAGCGGGGCATGAAAGCTTCTCCCTTCATGTTGATCAACCGAGCCCCTTCTCCGCGCATGGCCTCAGTGATCAGAGAACGGGGCTGATCTCGGTGGTACAACGCAGTGGGATGGAATTGCACGAACTCCATATTGGTGATCCGCACGCCCGCACGCTGGGCCATAGAGATACCCGTACCGATAGCCCAGGGGCAGTTGGTGGAATGCAGATACACCTGCCCTACCCCGCCTGTGGCCAGCACGGTCAAATCCGCGAGGTGCGGTTCCACTTGCAGAGTCTTGTTATTAAGCACATACGCGCCTACGCACTGGTTGCGCAAATGGTAGCGATATGAGGCAATGGTCGCATGGTGCTCTGTAGTAATGAGATCCACGGCGGAACGCTGGGCCAGCACGCGTACGCGGGGATGCTGCAAAACAGCGGCGTGCAAGGCATCCATGATCGCCTTGCCGGTATAATCGGCACAATGCACAATGCGCGGAGCAGAATGCCCGCCTTCCAGAGTGAAATCCCAACGTTCGGGGTGTGCAGGATTACGGTCAAAGGGTACATGCAGGCGATCAACAAGCATGTTCTGCACGGCTTCGCCGCCCTGTGTGGCAAGGTAGCGTACGGCCTTGCCAAAATTGTAGCGATGCCCAGCGATATACATATCCTTTTCCAGAGCGCGCTGATCTTCCTTATTTGTGGAAAACACAATACCGCCCTGCGCTCTTTCAGAATTTCCCCCGTCAAGAGACTCCAGCGGAGTCAGCAGGCTGACCTCATACCCTTGCTCAGCCAGAGTAAGTGCGGCAGAACATCCAGCCAGGCCGGAACCGATAATCAGAACATGAGAATAGTACCGGGGAGATTCCATATGATATCCTTAGAGCAGATGAACTTTCAGATTTCAAGTGAAACGCCTGCGCGACACAGGGCGGTGTTGTTCCGCCCTGTCAGAGCAATTTCATGAGGGTCAACGCGCGCATTGCTCCAACATACGTTGGAGTGAAGCCTTGGCAGGAGCGGTCATGGCTTCGTCCACGCGGGTAACCGGGGCATCTCCCCGCTGTATGCCTTCCAGCGTATGAAGCAGACTTTCGGCGGTAATCTTCAGCATATGAGAGCAGGTGCTTTCCGTCAGAGGTTCAATACGCACCCTTCCCGCATGACGATTCATAAGCCGATGTACGAGGTTGCTCTCTGTCCCGATATACAGCACGGAACCAGGTGCGGCAGCCTCTGCTTCCCGAATGAGGTAGGAAGTCGACCCTGCTCCGTCCGAGGCCTGCACCATGGCAGGAGAACATTCCGGATGTACGAGAATCCTCGCCTGAGGATCTTTTTGCCGGGCAGCCTCGGCCAGTTCAGGACGAAAACAGGCATGCACGGCGCAACAGCCGGGCCAGAGCAACAGTTGGACAGCATCAGGAAGGTGCGCCAATTCGCCGCCTTGGCGGACATTCACCCGCGCGAGGGCTGATTCGGGAAGTCCGAGACGCTCCGCTGTGTTGACGCCAAGATTCTTGTCCGGCAAGAAAAACACCACATCGCCATTGTCCAACGCCCAGCGCATCATCTTGTCAGCATTGGCTGATGTGCACACCGCTCCGCCATGCCGCCCCACCACGGCTTTTACGGCCAGGGACGTATTGACGTACGCGAGGGGAAGCACCTTGCGTCCCCCAGAACTCACCCGATTAAAAACCTTTTCCAGCAAGGCGGCGGGCGTCATTTCAGCCATGACGCAGGAAGCGTCGGATACAGGCAAATAGACGCTCTGCCCGGGGCGGGCAAGCAACGCGGCCGATTCCGCCATGAAATGCACACCGCAAAATATGATATGCTTTGCCTCAATACCTTCCATCATACGGGCAAGTTCAAGGGAATCCCCTACCTTGTCCACGTGGGTGATCACGTCGTCACTCTGATAGTGATGTCCGACAATGACAAGATCCTGGCCAAAAAATTCCCGCAACGCATCAATACGTTCATGGACTTCCCGTGAAGCCCGTCTGATCGGAAAACCTTTCATGCTCTATTCCTTGAAAAAAGTAGGCATTAGAACATTTCAAAATTGAAATGCTCTACGGAGTCGAGTGAAGCGAAGCTCCGCGTGAACCCGGAGTAGCCGTAATTCACTTGTGGCGTTAAGCTCTGGCGAAGGCGTGAAACCTACAGGCCAGAACATCGTATCTCATCATGTATAATTTCCATGTTGGACTGCTTTAGCCGATACGGCGTTCTATTTTCATGCTGAAATCGGCCACAGGCGCGGAGTGCGTGATCCGGCCGACGGAGATGAAGTCCGCAGGCCGCGCAGAACTCGCCAAGGCGAGCTCCCGTATATTGCCAAGCTCGACGCCGCCGCTGATTTCCGCCTCGATAGACAGAGGAATGAGTGGCAGTATCCTGGAAAGTTGCACTGCA
>JAEXGX010000049.1 GCA_023450535.1 Pseudomonadota bacterium
AAGGCCTCTCGCCGGATTGGATTCTGAAGGGAAAAGGTCCTCACTATTTACAATGGAAAGAGAGAGGACTTGCTAATAGAAAACTGCACTGTTTACAAAAATCTTCACTATGGTGGAGAATAGCAGAGAAGATATCGAGAGGAATTGGACTGTGAAACCAAAGCAGAGAGTAATGCGGGCATAGTACACCCGACCTCCCCAGTATGGCACTATGTCATAATTATGGGGGTCTGGGGGAGATTATCTCCCCCGGCAGAATATTGGGGTTCGCCCCAGTTTATCATCATTCTAAGACAGACTTAATTGCACATTCTTTCCTTTTTCTTCAAGCGTGCTCAGATATTCAAATATCCGCTTGTTATCGTGCACAATACCATTTTTTTCGCACGTCTGGTGAAATAAGCTCATCAGGCTGCTCTTCGGACTTGCAAGCTCATATTGAGTGCCGTAATGCAGTTCATACCTTTCTTTCATGCCCGGAAACAGTTGATCCAGCTGTTTGTAGAAATATTCTCTGTTTCCCTCGCGGAGGGTAAGCCCCATACCGAAACAAATAATGCCGTAAACTTTTGCCTCAATACAATAATTTAACAGCCCTGTTATATTTTCTTCCGTATCGTTGATAAACGGAAGAATGGGGCAGAGCCATACAACGGTTGGAATTCCCGCATGACGCAGTTGATTCAACACTTCAACCCGTTCCTTGGTCGTGCTGACATGCGGTTCAAGTTTTTTGCACAAGTCCTCATCGTAGGTGGTCAACGTCATTTGCACCACACATTTTGCTCTGGCATGGATAGCTTTCAGCAGATCCATGTCTCGCAAAATGCGATTTGATTTTGTGATCAAGGTAAATCCGAAACCGTATTGACAGGCAAGTGACAAGGCTTTTCTGACATTTCCGATTTTGCTTTCAAGCGGAATATACGGATCGGTCATGGAACCTGTTCCCAACATACATCTTTTACGCTTGCGTTTCAGCGCATCTTCCAAAAGTTCAAGAGCATTTTCCTTGATTTCAATATCCTCAAAATCATGTTCCATATGATAGCATTTACTTCTTGAATCACAGTAGATGCACCCATGAGAACAGCCACGGTATAAATTCATGCCATTTTTCGCGGATAAAATGCTTTTTGCACGAACAAAATGCATTGATTGACCTCATAAGGAACAACTCTGAAGTATATTCAAGACGCTTCTTTAAACTTTACCCCCGACATTCACCGGGATCTATACCAAAACGCTTCAGTTTAACATACAATCCACTGCGTGAAATACCCAGTTCGCGCGCGGCCGCGCGTAAATTACCGCCGTTGCCGCGCAGGGCACGGAGCAGAATTTCCTTTTCCTGCAAGGAAAGCAGGCCCCGAGCACGGCCGGAGGCCATATTGCTCTGCCCGCCCGCCAGAATATTCGCGGGCACCAGCTCCACATCCAGCATGTCGCCCTGTGCCATGTGCGTCATGCGCTCCATAGTGTTTTCCAGTTCACGGACATTGCCCGGCCAGTCATAGGCCGTGAGCAGTTCCATGACCCGGTCGCTCACGCGCAACAAGGGCTTTCCCGAATTTGCGGCAAAGCGCGACAAAAAATGCCGGACTAGAACCTCGATATCGCTCCGGCGTTCGCGCAGGGGCGGTACATTGAGCGTAAACACATTGAGGCGGTAAAACAAATCCTCCCGAAAAGCATTCTGCCGAATGGCTTCTTCCAGATTACGGTTAGTGGCCGCGATAACCCGTACATTGACGTGGCGGGTATTTTTGCCGCCCACACGGGTGACCTCTCCGTTCTGGAGCAAACGCAGCAGAGAAACCTGCGCGGCCAGAGGCATTTCGCCGATCTCGTCGAGAAAGATGGTGCCGTTGTCCGCCAGCTCGAACTTACCGGGTTTGCCCAGACGGCTCGCCCCGGTGAACGATCCTTCGTCGTACCCGAACAACTCGCTCTGTACCAATTCTCGCGGCAGTGCGCCGCAATTCACGACAACGAACGGGGCTGTGGCCCGGCTTCCGGCATTGTGCACAGCCTGGGCGAACAGTTCCTTGCCTGTGCCGCTTTCACCGAGGATCAGGGTGGTGACATCGCTCTGCGCGGCAACACGGGCCATGCGAATCACTTCCTGCAAGGCCGGAGCATGGCCGATGATATGATCAAAGGTATACACAGCTTTGGCACCAGTAAAACGCGCGGCGGCCTCCTTGAGGCGACGGCTCCCGCGCAGGGTGAGTACCCGCCCTCTGCCATCCTCCACTCTGGTCAGGGAAAGTACGCAGTGCAAGGAGCCGCCCTTGAGGGAAAGAAAGGCCTCCTGATCGCGGAACGAAGCTGCTTCCGAAAGAATGGCCCGCAAAATATCACGGGAAAAGATAAGAGCCTGTATCGCTCCGGGGTCCGTCTCATCCCGGCGCACGCCCAGCATGCTCCTGGCCTTTTCGTTCATCGTCCTGATATGGCCGTCGTCATCCAGCACGATGACCCCCTCGTCCAGCATCTCCAGCGTGGCCTTCTGTTCACGAAGCAGCTCACGCAGGCGTAGCTGTTCGGAAATGGCGTAACTGGCAGTTTCCATCATACCGCGGGTATGGTGATGAAAGGAATCCGCCGGGAGGGTGACATTGAGCACCCCCTCCAGCCGTCCTTTGTGCCAGATAGGCGCGGCAGAACAGAACCAGTTGTGCAGGGAGCGGCAGAAATGTTCCGCTCCACGCGTTTCCACGGCCTTTTTCTCTACCAGACAAATGGCAATGGCATTGGTGCCGGACGAATTCTCCGCCGCGACGTTGCCCAGCGCCAGATGAGGGACGGAATATCCGGCGGTGGAGTTCCACAGAGCATGCAGCACCACGCCGTTCGCGTCGGACAGGGTGATAAAGCTGTGCGATGTGCTGACAGGTTCATACAGGCGTTGCATGATACTTCCCGCCACCTCGATCAGCTCGGCCTTTTCCTCCAGCAGAGCGTGCATGGCGTCCGCCGTCAGCGCGGGGCGGGCCACTCTGTCCGGGTCAAGCCCCATAGCGCGACACCGTTCCCATGAACGAAGTATGACCGGCCGCACAACTTCGGCGTCCACGTCTTCCCCTCGCTGAAAGCGCTCCCATTCCTTCAGCATTTCCGACACAAAATTTCCCTCTTCCCACATGGTTCCATACTCCCTTTCTGTGCTTCTTTGTCATTGTCCATGTACTACGTGCGTCGTGGACATGTCCATAGATGACATGCGTATTTTTTGGACAGAATGCCTTGTTATTATCTATATTTAAAATAAATACAACATATTACCACATCCTCATTCTTGGCATGGTCGTTGCAAGAGCTTCCGGCAAGACAGCGTTCCGCATTCGCGTCGCTGAAATTATCGCAACTTCCCCGGAGCACTCATGAGTACCCCTCTCTGGAATACGCCGATCAGCCTTGGCTCCATGCGGCTCAGAAACCGCATTGTCTTCCCGCCCATGTCCACCAAATTCGCCTCACCCGGTGCGGGAGAAATCACCGAACGCATGCTGGCCTACTACGAAGCGCGCGCCAAGGGCGGCGCGGGGCTGGTGATTGTGAAGCCTGCTGTATTCACGATGCCGGCTCCCCCACTCCGCGCTGGCTGCGCCTGACGGATGATTCGCGCATTCCCGCGTTCACGGAACTGGCGGAGCGTATTCGCGTGCACGGCGCACGTTCCTCCATCCAGCTCGCGCATACCGGGCGCGCTGCCAGTGCGCAGGCCACGGGCCACGCGGTCCAGATTGTCTCATATGTGCCGGGCGTCACTGCGTATAACGACACGCGCATTCTGACCAAAGCCGATTTGGCCGAACTGGCCGAGTGCTGGGGTAAGGCCGCATTACGGGCCAAACAGGCCGGCTTCGACTCTGTGGAACTGCACGGCGCGCACGGTTATCTACTCAGCCAGTTTCTCTCTCCGTTCACCAATCGCCGCGATGATGAATACGGCGGTTCGCCGGAAAAACGCATGCGTTTTCCACTCGAAGTGTTGCGCAGAGTGCGTGAGTACGTCGGCCCGGATTTCCCCGTGGGCTACCGCCTCAGCGCGGAAGAACGCCTGGAGGAAGTCGGCGTAGCCAACGGCCTGAAGCTTGAGGAAGGGGTGGCCTTCGCCCGGCGTCTGGCTGACGAGGGCATTTCCTGGATACATGTTTCCGTAGGACTGCGCGAAACCAGTTTTATGGTGTCTCCGCCCTCTTGCGTGGACAAAGGCTGGCTCTCCGGCGTAGCCCGCGCGGTGAAAGACGGCATTGAAAAGCGCGTGCCTGTCATCGCCGTGAACCGGATCACGGATGAACATGTGGCTGAAGAGATTCTCCAGCGCGGCGACGCCGACCTCGCGGCCATGGGCCGCGCGCTCATCGCCGACCCTGATCTGCCGAACAAGGCCGCTGCCGGGAAAACCGAAGACATCATCCGCTGCGTGGGCTGCAATGATGGTTGCGTGGGCGGTTCCGCGCGCGGCACGGGAGTGGGCTGCGCCCTTAATCCTTTGACCGGACGCGAGGGCATGTACGACCTTGGCCGCGTCAAAGCACCAAAAAATATTCTCGTCATCGGCGGAGGCGCGGCAGGCATGCAGGCCGCGCTCATCGCGGCCCGGCGCGGACATCATGTTGAACTGCGCGAAAAGAGCGATCGCCTGGGCGGGCTGCTGGCTCTCGCCGCCCGGCCTCCCTTCAAGCAGGATCTCGATATGCTCGCGCCACGCTTTGAGCGCGCGCTACGGGAGGCGGGGGTAAATATCTGCCTGAACTGCGAAGCCGACGCGGCCAGCGTGCGCGCAGCGCAGGCTGATGCGGTGATCCTCGCCACGGGCAGTG
>JAEXGX010000153.1 GCA_023450535.1 Pseudomonadota bacterium
GCGATACGATCAAGGAACCAGCGGTCATGGCTGACCACGAGCACACATCCGGCAAAGTTTTCCAGTGCATCTTCAAGGGCGCGCATGGTGTTTACGTCGATATCATTGGTCGGTTCGTCGAGCAGCAGAACGTTTGCGCCGGATTTGAGCATGCGAGCCAGATGAAGGCGGTTACGTTCCCCGCCGGAGAGCACATCCACCTTCTTCTGCTGATCCGCGCCAAGGAAATTGAAACGCGAACAATAGGCGCGGGCGTTGATCTCCCTGCTTCCCAGCTTTATGACATCGCGTCCTTCGCTCAGGAGTTCATAGACGCTTTTGCCCGGAGTAAGGGAATCCCGCCCCTGATCCACATAGGCAAACTTGACTGTCTCACCGATTTTCAGTGTGCCGCCGTCCGGCTGTTCCAGACCGACAAGCATCTTGAACAACGTGGACTTGCCTGCGCCGTTGGGGCCAACAATCCCGATGATGGCACCAGGCTGCACAATAAAGTTGGCCCTATCCAAGAGGATTCTGTCTCCCATGCTTTTGGTCAAATCCTGAGCATCGATGACAGTTTTGCCCAGTCTGGGTCCCGGCGGAATATAGATTTCCAAATCCGGGGCAAGCCGTTCACTTTCATGACTCAACATGGCCTCATATGCGTTGATGCGAGCCTTGCCCTTGGCATGTCGACCTTTGGCCGACATATGAATCCATTCAAGTTCACGAGCCAGGGTTTTTTGGCGTTCATGATCCGCCTTTTCTTCCTGGGCAAGGCGTTTCTGTTTCTGGTCCAGCCAGGAAGAATAATTGCCCTTCCAGGGGATACCTCTCCCGCGATCAAGCTCAAGAATCCAGCCTGCCACATTGTCCAGAAAATAACGGTCATGGGTGACAGCGATGACTGTGCCGGGAAAATGCTGAAGGTAACGCTCCAGCCAGGCCACGGATTCGGCATCCAGATGGTTGGTGGGTTCGTCAAGCAACAAGATATCAGGATTGCTGAGTAAAAGACGACATAGAGCAACCCGGCGCCGCTCCCCTCCTGAAATGACGGAAACCGGCGTGTCCGAAGGCGGACAGCGCAAAGCATCCATGGCCATTTCAAGACGGGAATCAAGATCCCAGGCATTGGCCGCATCCATGCGCTCCTGCACTTTGCCCTGCCGTTCGATGAGCGCGTCCATCTCGTCCGCTTCCATCGGTTCGGCAAACTTTTCATTGATTTCGTTGTATTCCTTGACTAGGTCAACGAGCTCCCGTACTCCTTCCTCGACAACTTCCCGCACGGTACGCGTTTCATCGACGAGGGGCTCCTGTTCAAGATAACCTATGCTATATCCAGGGGCGACGACAACTTCGCCGTCAAAGGCATGATCCACTCCGGCCATAATTTTGAGCAAGGATGATTTCCCCGCCCCATTAAGACCGAGAACCCCGATTTTTGCGCCGTAGAAATAGCCCAAGGAAATATCCTTGAGCACTTCCTTTTGTCCATGACGCTTGGTCACCCTGTTCATGGAATAAATAACTTTTTCCGCTTCGTTGCTCATGCTTGCGCGTGCGCTCCTTTTACTTAATAGGTCTTTAATTGTTGCAGATGTAAGCCTTTTTGTCCAGTAACGAAAATGCCGGAAACCACTTCACGCCATGCTTTTCTTAACGCATTAACATTATGAACAATACCAGCAGAACTGTTGCCGTAGCACTGAATACTGGCGCAGTAACGTGCGATTCCGGCGCCAAAAATGAGGACAAGGAGTCCAATATCCGTAAATGGTTGCAGACCTTATTCCCGCGTTTCAAAATTCAGCTCATCCAAACCAGGTATTGTGACATGAAATGTTAAATCAAAAATTATTATTTCTTAACAATCACTTGCTGTAATGTATATATGAGTAATCAAAAAATCTATTAAGTATTATACATGGCCCCAAGCACACCATCATGCACAAACTTTTCACCTGCGCCCTACGCGGCGAAGCTCAAAAGGAAACGGAAACCGGGATGGTACCGGAGAGCTGGAAAGTTGTTCCTTTTTTTGATATTCGGAAGTGGCGTTCAATATGAAACGCCCACAAGAAGTACGGAGCAACAGTTAACATACTCTGTGTTGTGGATACCAAATACGGTTTGCAATGCCTATCGAACCGGAGGAAAAAACGCAAAAAGCGGCTCAGTCCAGTGGGCTTTCACCGCGCTCTTTTGCCGTTGCTTGGGGGGTGCGGGAAGACAAGACTCTGGCCACCGCCCATCTTGTTAGCCAGAAACTTGCCAAGACAGTGGAGAAATTGCTGAAGACTTTTCCCAACCTGGATGTGAACCCGAAAGAAAAACGGGCTTTCCGTAGCCGGTTATACAAGCCGCTTATACAAGCCGCTTATTCAACTTACGGCTGAAGACAGGGCGCGAATTGTGGAAATTGTCATGAATCTTGTGACGGGAGAAGACAATACATGATGTCGGTCCGTTCCACACCATCGTATGGGGCTGTACGCAAGGCGTATACCCTACCGGTACAATCCCTTAAACTCAAAATGGATGCCTGGGCCGCCAAACTGCGGGTATCCCCTGTCTGTTATCATGCATGGATTGCTACATCTGCGGTATCCCACACGGCAGATGTCCAAAGTGCTTATGAACCTGCATGTTCCGGGATGGCGTAAGATGGAACGGGATAAACCCGAGGTAATCCGAAGCCATATAGCAGAATTGATGTAACTCAAGACAGGAGCGTTCGTCTGTATGTCAGCAAGCGAACATAATGAACTGGCAAAGATCAATGCGAAATTAAAAGAAAAAATTTTACAGCATATACAGCATCCCGGTGACTATCAAACTGATATTGAAAGCATGATATTGCTTCGCCGCGAATGTACCTCATCATCTGAGAAAACTTTTGAAAAGCCTTTGGCTGCATTTGTTATTCAGGGAAGTAAACTTTCCTATTTTGGTGGTCGTGAATATTTTTATAAAGAAAATCAGTGTCTGGTTGCTGGATTGGATATGCCCGCATCATTTAAAGCTATGCCGGCGACACCTGAAGAACCTTTTCTTTCCGTCTTTTTTTATTTGGATACAAAGCTCATAACGGAGCTTTCTATGGCGATGTCTCAAAAATCACCATCTAAAAATGTAGAATGCGAGGGTGTTACCGTCGCTGACACAGATCCGGAATTACTCGACGCTGTTCTACGTTTGGTCAATGTACTCGATAAGCCGGAACAAATTCCTGTTCGTGCCCCCATGCTCCTGCGTGAACTGCATTATTTTCTTTTACTTGGTCCTTATGGGGCTCTTTTGCGTCAGGTGAATACATTAGGCACACAAAATAATCAAATAGTCCAGACGATTGCGTGGTTACGCCAAAATCTGGCCCAACCTGTACGGGTAGATGAACTGGCACGGAAAGTGAATATGTCCACAGCCACCCTTCATCGTCATTTTAAGAATCTTACCGGCCTCAGTCCGCTACAGTACATCAAGCATCTACGTTTACATGAAGCTCAACGGCTGATGCTGTTGGAAAATGAAAGAGCCTCAAGCGCCGCGTTGGCTGTAGGGTATGAAAGTGTAACGCAGTTTAATCGAGAATATAAGAGTATGTTTGGAGAACCACCCTATAGAGATATATCCCGCCGTCGCGAAAGTCTTCTGGGCTGAAATTTGAGAAAACGAAACGCAGTCCATACCAGCAAAAAACTTCCTGGGAGCTTCCCAGGAAGTTTTTTGCTCCTTTGGTTTGAAATTTTTCTACTTGCCACAGTATTGTTCGTCTGAGACTTCTTCCAGCCATTCGACGCACACGCCGTCCTTGTCCTCAGCGATGGAGACATGCGTCATCGAACTGTTGGGAGTGGCTCCGTGCCAGTGTTTTACTCCGGCAGGACAGACAATAACGTCACCGGGACGGATTTCCTGAATCGGCTTGCCCCATTCCTGTGTCAGGCCCACACCGGAAGTCACAATGAGTGCCTGCCCTACGGGATGAGTATGCCAGTTGGATCGGGCTCCCGGTTCAAACGTCACACTGGCCCCCACGGAGCGCATCCCGTTACCAGCCGGATACCAGGGGTCCACTCGCACATTGCCGGTAAAAATGTTTGATGCGCCCTTGAGAGGGGTTTGGGTTCCTGCGCGATAGATGACCTGTTCCGCTTTGTCTTGTTCGGCGGCTATGGCATTGACGAAAAGACCGGCGGAAGCGGTCAGAGCAAGAGCCATCAGCATTGCGGTAATTCGTTTCATGTTATTCGTCCTTTATGTTGAGGAGGTTGCGTTGAGAGGAACACGACCGTGTAGCTCTTCTTGCCAGTAGAGATATTTCCGACAGTTTTTTGCCTAAATCTTTCAGGGCGCAAATGTTCACTCTGGTGCGAAGTGGCATGGCATTACACGGTACGCTCACGGGCCTTTTTTTCAGAAAGCAGTTCGCCTCCCACACCCACATTATCCGCGCTGTTCTCTTTGAGGAAAACGTAAAAAGCTTCTTTCGGGATGCCCGTGATCCGTGCGGCGGATTCGGTAAATTCCGAAACCAGCATTTTTTTTTGTTCTGTATTCAGCGAAGCCGTTTCCAAAGTAATGACTGGCATAGTGCCTCTTTTTTTGGGAAAAGTTGAAGAGCCTACAGGTTTGTACCCAGTGCATGAGCTTCAGCGGGGAAGGCTGTGCCCTCAATGTCTTTGCGGGCGAATACATTTCTGGCGAGTACCACACCTTGATCCTCCCATGGCAGGTACTGTTGCAAAACCTTGTAGTGAGCCATAATGGCGTCCATGTTCCAGTCCGTATTACTGCCGCAAGTGACGAGCACGGCTGATTTCATGGGATGCTTCCGCAGTGCCGCGCGCTGCGGCATCAGGCGATCCAGAACGGTTTTCAGTTGTGCGGTCATCTGGAAGTAATACAACGGCGTGACGAGCACGATCATGTCCGCCGACAAGATTTCCGGCAGAATTTTCTGCATGGCATCTTTCTGGATGCATTCTCCATTATGCTTATCGCAGTAATAACAGGCCCGGCAGGGGCCTATTTTCTCAAACGCCGCGTCAAAGCGAACGACGGAGTGACCTTTGGCGGTCGCTCCGGCGATGAATTCATCGGCCAGCAGCGCGGACGTCCCTTTCCGATGAGGGCTTCCGGTAAGCATGACTATTTTCATGGGCTTCCCTTCATTGTCGGCCGCCAGAATATCGGCGGGAGAAACCAGGCGGGAGGCAATGCCGAAAACCAGTGCTCCTCCGGCCATTTTCAGAAGATGCCGGCGCGTTAAAGCTGGCTGTTCACCCTTTACAAACGTATTCGAGTTCGCATCGTTCATGTTGACCATTCTCTTGCTCCTTTTTTAGATTCTTTTTTTGCCCGTAGTGCGATAAAGATAGAGTTTATCAGACTGATGCTCACCAGCAGAGCCATTACCTCATCAGCTATGCCATAGAATACTCTGCCAGCAAGGTAAGGATAGATACAAATCCGTCCCTTTATTGCCTGATTCTTGCACACAAAAAGGTTCCGGAGACGGCATCCCCGGAACCTTTTCGCGGCCAAGTCGGCACGTACTACAAACTCATGCGCAGAATCTTGATGACATCATCTTCGGACAGCGGCACATAGGAGTTCTGGAGGCCACCGATGCGCACGGCCTTTTCGGCCATAATCGCAAAATTGGCGTCGTCAATGCCGAACTCGGCCAGTGTTGAAGGAAGCCCTATTTTTTTGAAAAAAGCTTCCGTCGCGTCAATACCCTGATTTGCCAGGGTAAATTTGTCTCCACTGCGTTCAAGCCCCCAGACGTTGACCGCATAATCGCAGAACTTGTCCACAGTGGACTCGGAAAGGATGTGGCGCATCCATTTTGGCGTCAGTACGGCAAGCCCGGCCCCATGCGTTATATCATAGATCGCGCTGAGCTCATGCTCGATGTAGTGGCAGCTCCAGGCGAAGTCCTTACCGGTGGAACCCAGACCGTTCAGAGCCAGAGAAGCGGCCCACATCAGTTGCGCCCTTGCCTCATAGTCGGAGGGCGTTTTCAGGACGATGGGCGCATATTTAATGACGGCCCGCAACAGCCCTTCGTTGATGACATCCGGTACAAACGCCTGCTCACGGTCAAAGTAATTTTCAATGACGTGGGACATGATGTCGGCGGAACCGGAAGCAGTCTGAAAGGACGGCACGGTATAGGTGTTTTCCGGGTTGAGCACGGCCACTTTGGGCAGGACAAGCGGAGAAAAGAATGGCAATTTTTCGTTGGTCTCCGGTTTGGAAATGACGGCCACGGAGTCCATTTCACTGCCGGTGGCGGCAATGGTCAGCACCACGGCAATGGGAAGAGCTTTAGTTATCCTGTCCATATGCAACACCATATCCCAAGCGTCGCCTTCATAGTAGGTCGCGGCGGCAATGGCTTTGGAACAGTCGATGGTGCTGCCGCCACCCACAGCCAGAATCATGTCGATGCCTTCTTTTTTGCAGATAGCGGCTCCCCTGTTGACGGTTTCCACCTTGGGGTTAGGCTCGACGCCGCCCAGCTCAAAGATTTCAAAATTCTTCAACAATGTCTTGAGCTTGTCGTAAAGCCCGCTTTTCTTGATGCTGCCGCCGCCGTAGGTCAGCAGAATTTTTTTGCCGTAGGTGCTCAGCTTGGCGGGGAGTGCGGCTTCCTGGCCCACTCCGAACAGAACATCGGTCGTCACGCAGTATTCAAAACTCTTCATGTTTTACTCCTTCCCGAAGGTCATACATTTTCCAATAATGTCGCCCATCCGCACATATTCGTAGGTGGGCATTTCAAAAAGAACCGGCTTCAGTATCGCATAATCGATTTTACCGTTTTCGTTCAGCATCCCCTCTTCCACATAGGTGTTTTCGATTTTCAGAATGAAATTTTCAAAGCCCCTTGTTTCATAGATGTCATCTACGCTGCATTCCATGACCAACGGGGAGGCTTCTATCACCGGCGCGCCCGCTTCCCCCAGGTAGTGCGGAAAAACGGAGGATTTATCCATTTTTCTGCCGCTGACACAGCCCACATGGTCAGCCTGTTTCAACATAGCTTCGTCCACGATGTTGACGGAAAGCACCTTGTTTTCCTTGATGCCCTGATTTGTGTAATGGGGTTTTGCCAAGCTGATCATGATGCGGTCATGCCCCATGATGCCCAGATGACCTACCAGCACCCAATTCACTTTTTCCTCAATCAACGCGCCGACCACTACTAACGGTGTGGGATATAACCCCAATACGGAACCGATATTTTTCTTCATATCCGCTTCTCTGTTCAGGAAAGATGGTTTTTATTTTCAACGTCCCATGCCGATGTCTTTCAGCCAGGCGTCCATATCGCCGGAGAGCGAAGCTCCGCCGCCGGAACGCACGGCCAGACCTTCCGCGATGGTTGAAGAAGGGCAAAGTTTGGTGATGTCAGCAATGCTACGGCCCAAGCCGCTTCCTCCGCTGCTGACAAACGGCACGATGGTTTTGCCGGAAAAATCATATTGTTCCAGAAAGGAGGCTATGGGCATGGGCATGGTGCCCCACCAGTTGGGATAGCCAAGAAAAATCACGTCATAATGTGTCATGTCTGCGATGCGCAGCTTGAGTTCCGGTCTGGCTCCCGTTTGTTGGTCTTTTTTGGCCTGCTCCAGGCAAGTGTTGTAATCGCGGGAATACGGCTTCACTAACTCGATTTCTACGATTTCTCCTCCTACCTTTTGCTGGAGCAATCGAGCGATGCCCCGCGTGTTGCCCGAC
>JAEXGX010000406.1 GCA_023450535.1 Pseudomonadota bacterium
CTTGTCAGCCGCTGCAATGGCGGCCATAAGCCCGGCTATGCCTCCGCCGATCACGGCAACGTCGGCGTCCAATTGTTCTTTCAGGGGAATCATGGAGAACCTCCAGAGAAAATCTTGGTCGGAAAAAATATACGCAGAAAAGGCTGCTCTAACGGGTGGGTTGCTCTGCGGGTTTCAGCGTGTCTGCATCCACATAGAGCAGCATATGTGTCAGGGGCAGGCGCAATTCAATGGCCTTGGCCTTGCAATCCAGCACACAGGCATTGCAGTGCCAGCATTCATAGGGCCGTTTCACTTCCGGCACCTTGTCCGTCTTGGGGTGGTGGCTGAATACCTGAAGAGGGCATACGTCGGCGCAAACGCCACAGCCTACGCATTTTTCTCGGTCGATAACCGGGGGCATGATCTTCTCCTTCGCAAGAGTGAATACGCTGGAGCATTTCAGCTTTGGAGCATTCTGCAGCTGATTGGCTCGTGTGGGCGGCTTACGTTGCAAGCCTGTGCGCATGATTTCACAAAGCGCAGGATCAAAAATATCGCAGGTGCGACATTTTGGAAAAAATACTGAGATGAGTTAACGCTTCCGATTGAGGGTTTAATCTACAGGCGTTCTGTAAACCCAAGCTTGGCGGCAACATTCGTTGCCGTAAAGACAGCCCGTGTTCCACACGGGCAAAAGGCGACATGTGCCCACGGCTGGCGTCACTCCATCTCGTGCGGCTTCGCCGCCCTCGACTCCGCTCCGCGAACCCTTGCTTCCGCTCCTCGCCCCCCCTCCATGCCGCCTTACAGGCGGCGGGGGGTCGTCGCTCCAAGCTCGCTAACGCTCGCGCCTCCGGCGGTTAATCGTCAACCTTGCTTTCCGCTTACATCCCGGCCATAGCGCGCAGGCGATCAAGATCAACAATACGGACACTGCGCTGTGTAAAACGCTCCAGTACGCCCTCCTGTTTGAGCTGCTGAATGGCCCGGCCCAGCGTGGCCCTATGCACGCCGAGCATGGCGGCGCAGCGATCCTGGGTAACGCCGAGGGGAAACTCCGCCTTTTGATGTTCAGCGGCAAGGGAGGCGAGATAACGGCAAAAACGCACAATAAACTCATCCAGCAGCATGTCGGTCAGAAACGTGTGATAGGTCAGAGAGAGCGTACCCAGAACGCGCAACGCATAGGCAGCCAGTTCAGGGCATTTAACCATGCTTTCGGCATCGCGCAGCAGCCGTCCGGGCACGCGCCAGACCACACTGTCCCGCGCGCACTGGTACTGGCCGGACGCTTCTTTTTGCGCCATTGCGCAGGCCAGATTGAAAATCCCTCCTGCCTCAAAGGCAATCACCGTGCGCTGGCGGCCCTCCAGCGTATCGAACACCACGCGCACCTGCCCGCTTTCGATGCAGAACAGATCAAACAGGTATTCCCCCTCCACCGGCACGATGTTTCCGGCGTGGAAGCTGAGGCGCAAGCCTTCCCGCATGATCTCGCGCCACATGCCGGAGCGTATGTCCGACTCGCCCCGGATTTCCGGCACGGCAAAAGGCATGAAGACGGAGCGGGCCGCTGTTTGTTCACGTTCCTGTCTGCCGGATACCGGAGGCCAGATCATACCTTACCTCACTCTTGCCCACAGGAGGGCATCTCAAACAATCAACCCCGGATTGCCAGCAGATAGCGGTCAAGCCCCGCGTAATCCCTGCCGGTCAGGGCAAGGTTCCATGCCGTGCCGCACAGCTCCCGCACCGCGCTCCCCTGCCCTGCCCCGTGCTCCATGAGCAGCAGGCCGCCAGACGGAAGCAGACGTTCCGCCAAGGCTATGACCGCGCGCGGATGTTCCAGACCGGAAGGGCCGGGCACCAGCGCGCTTTTCGGTTCAAATTCGCGCACGCCGCGTTCCAGCCCGGCGTATTCATCTTCGCTTATGTACGGGGGATTGCTGACAATCAACCGGGGAGACCGGAATTCTTCCGGCAAACGGGCAGTAAAGTCCGCGTCAGTAAAATCGGCCCGGAAAAAATCCACGCGCGCCGTCACGTTCAGTCTTTCCGCATTGGCGCGGGCCACCGACAGCGCGTTCTCGCTGATATCCACGGCCCCTCCCCGCCAGAGAGGGCATTCCGCCGCAAGAGTCAGGGCAATACAGCCACTGCCCGTGCCAAGGTCAAGAAAGCAGGCTTCTCTGTCCGGAAACAGAGGCGCACGCGCCAGCGCTTCCTCCAGTTCTTCTGCAAAGGGCAAATCGGGGGAGGAAAGAACGGCAAAAGAGGATACGGCAGGCACGCCGGGCATGCCAAACAACAGAAGAGCGGCATCCACCAGATGTTCGGTTTCCGGCCGCGGCACCAGCGTGGCGGAACTGACGGCAAAGCTCCGTCCGTAAAATTCTTTCTCTCCCGTGAGGTAGGCCAGCGGTTCCCCTCCCGCCCGACGGCGCAGCAACGTGTCCAGACGCGCCTGCGCGTCCGGAGGCAGGGGATCGCGCGCCCGCGTCACCAGGGCTTCACGCCGCAGGCCAAGAGCATGGCAGAGCAGCAATTCCGCTTCACGCCGCAGCGTATCTCCGGAATTCCTCGCAAATTCAGGCTCGGAAGCCAGACGCCGCGTCGCGGCGTCCAGCCAGCCGCGCAGGGAAAGCCCCGTCATATCGCATCCGTTCCCACAAACTCGTCAAGCGTGACACACTCCATACCCATCTTGCTCATGTCCCGCAGGTTGGCCGCCGCCACTTCCGGCGTGGCGGCGGAACAGGCGTCGCTCACCACCACAACCCGGAAATCACGGTATTGAGCATCCACAGCCGTGCCGCGCACGCAATTGGGGTACTGGGTACCGGAGATAATCACGGTATCCACGCCGCGGGCGCGCAATTCGTCTTCCAATGGCGTGTGGTAAAAGGCACTGAACCGCGTCTTGACGATCTTGTGTTCTCCGGGCACAGGAGCAAGTTCATCCACAATGGCGCTACCGTCACGCCCCTCCACACAGAAGCCCTCGCCCCCGTTCATAAACAGATGACGGCGGAACATTTCCGCATCGGAGCCATCGGCCTTGTGCTCGCGCACCACATGGAACACCGGCCAGCCCGAGGCGCGCGCCCTGTCCAGCAGACGACGGATCACGGGAACCGTGCCCCAGGCTCCGGCCACGCACAGGGGCGCTCCGGGCAGGACAAAATCCTTCTGCATGTCGATGATCAACAACGCGGGCTTCATCCGAACCTCCAAAAAGATAATAGGAAAAATGAAGGGG
>JAEXGX010000409.1 GCA_023450535.1 Pseudomonadota bacterium
CTGCGGGCGAATAGACGGAAAGAGCAATTTTCAGGCCAATGAAAGTACTGCTCCATACCAGCATGGAGAGCATCAGGGCGAAGTGGGGGAGAAGAGGGGAGCGGGTGGAAAGGGGCATGATGAATCCGGCGGGCTGTCGATGGAGTAATTTCTCATTCTAGTCTTACGCTCCATGACCCGCAAGAGGCATTTGTTTCCCGTGCAGCCCTTTGCTGCTCTCCCATGCCCTCTGATTGCCGGGGGTGGGCTTGCCTCCGGCGGCGTGTAAGGCCATACTGGACTTTCGCCGGACGGAGCGTTTTTCGCGTTTTTCCGTTCGGGGAGTTTTTCTGAAAATGACCCGTTGGCGGCGCAAAGCCCGCGCATGTGCTGGGCACCTTTTTACGGCACCCTGCCTTGTCGCTATATCGTCTGTAACCCGACACGCCATGAAATATCTTTCCAGCCAGCTTTCCATCTTCCTGCGGGAACGGGGCGTCAAGCGCAACCTCGGGATGTTTTTCCGCTTTCTGTTTGTCATCGTCCTTATGGTGACGCTGTACAGCATTCTTTTCCACTACATTATGCAATATGAGGGTCGCGTCTATTCCTGGATTACCGGCCTGTATTGGACGCTGACGGTTATGACCACGCTGGGCTTCGGGGACATCACCTTCACGTCTGACCTGGGTAAGCTGTTTTCCGTGGTGGTGCTTATGACGGGCGTGCTGTGCCTGCTGGTCATGCTGCCCTTTGCTTTCATTCAGTATGTCTACGCGCCCTGGCTTGAAGCACAGAAAAAGCGCACGGTGCCGCGTAGTGCTCCCGCCGGATTGAAAGGGCATATCATCGTAGTGGGCGTGTCGCCGGTGGCGCTGGATCTGATCAATGAACTCACCCGTTACGGTTTCTATTGCGTATTGCTCACCGGGGATGCTCCGGGCGCGCTGGATTTGCTGGATCAGGGGTATCATGTTGTTGTCGGCGATTACGACGACGGTGCGGTGTACCAGCGCCTCAATGTGGGCGAGGCCGCCATGCTCACGGCCATGGATAATGATGTGCGCAATACCAACATCATCTTTTCCGCTCGGGAAGTGAACGCGGCGGTGCCCATCGTGGCCAGGGCGGAAAAGACGGAATCCATCGACATCTTGTACTTTGCCGGGGCCACGCGGGTGTTCCAGTTCCGCACACTGCTCGGGGAGGCTTTGGCGCGGCGTGTACACATCGATCGTTCCCGGTGCAGTGTGTTGACCGAATTCGGCCCGCTGCTGCTGGCCGAGGCTCCGGCCAAGGGAACGTCTCTGGCTGGAGGAACGGTCCGCGACAGCAGATTGCGGCAAACGACGGGGATTAATATCGTTGGGCTGTGGGAGCGGGGGCGTTTTCTCCTTCCGCAGGCGGACACCGTGATTTCGGAGGACACCGTTCTGGTCATGGCGGGTACGGCTTCCCAGCTTTCCAACTTTGATGCGCGCATGCGCCGTGAGGCCGGAAATGATGCGGAAGCCGCTCCGGCCGGGCCGGTGTTGGTGCTTGGCGGGGGCAGAGTGGGGCTTGCCGCCGCGCGGAGCCTGCGCAGCCGCGGGCTGGACGTGGTCATCGTGGACCGGAGGGAAGTTTCCGCCGGGGAAGGGATACGCGTCGTCAAAGGCGATGCCGCCGATCTCGCCATTCTGGAGGATGCGGGCATCCGCTCCGCGCCTTCCGTGATCATTACCACTCACGATGATGACATCAATATTTATCTGACCATCTATTGCCGCCGTCTGCGCCCGGACATGCAGATTATCAGCCGGGCCACACTGGCCCGCAACGTGGGCATTCTGCATTCCGCCGGGGCGGATCTGGTGCTTTCTCTGGTATCCATGATGAGCGGCGGCATTATCAATATGCTTTCGCCCGGCCGGGTGTTCATGCTCAGCGAAGGACTGAACCTGTTCCGGGTGGGGGTGGGGCAGAAGCTGACCGGCAAGAGCCTTGCTTCCAGCGATATCCGCCGTGATACGGGGTGCAGCGTTGTGGCGGTGCGCGGGCGTGAGGGGCAGATGTTGATTAACCCCGATCCTCTGCGGGAATTTCAGGCCGGGGATGAATTGTACCTGATCGGTGATTCAGGGGCGGAAAGCGCGTTCTACGAGCGTTACGGCTATGAGGGATGTACGGATCGGCAAGTGTGCGAGCCGTGGAGCATCACGCGCGCGCTGGCTGACGGGGGCGCGGACTGGGCGGCGCGTGAGTTTTCCGGAATGGCGCAATCAGCTCCTGCGGAACGCGAAAGCATAACGATGAAAACAGGAAAACATGGATGAACAACGGTGAACTGTGCGCACTGCGCGCCTGGATGGAAGGCGAAGGCCTGCGTGCGCTGGCGGCGCGGATATTTGAGCTTGGTGAAATCGGCATGCCCGATAAGGATGATGTGGAAGGTGCGGATAATGCAAGCGGCGCAAACGCTGTGCCAGGGCCGCGCGGGCGTACGCGGCTGGCGCTGGATGATGCGGACAGGCAGGCGCGGGATCTTCTCGCAGCCTGGATGCGGAAACTGGATTTGGAAGTCCGGGTGGACGCCATAGGCAATATTTTTGGCGTTTTGCCTGCCGCGCCCGGCGGAGAAGAGCTGGCCCCGCTCATGCTGGGTTCGCATATCGACACCGTGGGGAATGCCGGGCCGCTGGACGGCGTCTACGGCGTGCTGGCCGGGCTGACCGTGCTGCACGCCTTTCGCGCGGCGGGTGTTCTGCCGCCCCGCCCCTTGATCGCGGCGGCCTTCACCAATGAGGAAGGCGTGCGCTATCAGCCGGACATGATGGGCTCGCTCGTCTATGCGGGCGGCTATCCGCTGGAAAAAGCGCTGGATACGCGGGGCATAGACGGAAGCCGCCTTGGCGACGAACTGGAACGTATCGGCTACGCCGGAACGTTTCCTCCCGGTCATGTCACGCCGTTTGCGTATCTGGAGCTTCATGTGGAGCAGGGGCCCACACTGGATCATGACAAGGTGCAGATCGGCGCGGTCACGGGCGTGCAGGGTATTTCCTGGCGGGAAGTCACGGTGGAGGGCGCGGCCAACCATGCGGGCACCACACCCACAGCGCTGCGGCACGACGCGGGGCTGGCCGCAGCACGGGCCAACCTGTTTCTGCGTGAACTCGCCGCGCGTAGCGGGGCGCTGGCCACAGTGGGAAGCGTGCACTTTGAGCCGGGCCTGATCAACGTGATTCCTTCAAAAGCCGTTTTTACCGTAGATGTGCGTGATCCCGACGCGGACAGACTGGCCGCCGTGAATGCCGAATTCGCAGCATATCTGCTCCGCCTGGAACGGGAAGAAGATGTACGCATCTCCATGCGGACACTGGTGGATTTTGCGCCCGTGACCTTTGCTCCCGGCGTGATTGACAGGGTAGAGGCGGCGGCGGAACGGCTGGGCTTCTCCCGGAGGCGCATGGTGTCCGGCGCAGGGCACGACGCCCAGATGATGGCCCGCATCTGTCCCACGGGGATGATCTTTGTGCCCAGCCGGGCGGGACTGAGCCATTGTCCGCAGGAATTCACCGGGCCGGAAGACCTGAAGCGCGGCGTTCAGGTACTGCTGGAAACGGTTTTGGATCTGCTGGCGGCTGAGGCGTGAAACCTGTGGGCGAGAACATAGCGTCCCGGTATGTACAGTCTCTGGTGGTGAACTGCCCTGCAGCTCTGGAAGGCGTGTGACAGGAGGCCTTCCAGAGCTGCAGGGCAGTTCACCGTTACGGCGTCAGATTTTTTCAGGTTCTTCTTCAGGTTCACCTGGTTCACAATCATGCGGCACATAATTGCAGAGCAGATAGGTACCGTCTTTCCTGAGGATTTTCATCCAGGCGATGGTCAGCAGAAGCGTGGGCAGCACGGTAGCTGCGCCGGCAAAATTGCCAAACTGCTTGGCCACATTGAGACCGCCGATGGACAGCAGCCCCAGGGCCAGCAGCGCCAACAGCAGCGCCCAGAGAGCACGGTGCCAGCGGGCCGGGTCGTCATGGATGGTCATGCGGGTGGTGGCCACGGAAGCGATGACATAGCACCCGGAATCCACGGAGGTGGCCAGGAAAATGGTGGAGAAGGCGCAGTATACCAGCATGACGGCCTTGCCGAAGGGCAGGGTGTCGAGTACGGCCATCATGGCGGCGGGGCCGCCGGATTCCTTGAGGATGGATACCGCGTCGAGAATGCCGTGGTATTGGATATACAGGGTGTAAGAGCCGAACACGCCGTGGATGAGAAAGCCGCCGGCGCAAGTGCCGAACATCCCCCAGCCAATGACTTCACGCACTGTGCGGCCACGGGAGATACGGGCGATGAACAGCCCCATGAAGGGGCCATAGCTGGCCCAGAACAGGGCATAAAAGATGGTCCAGTCGCGGGGGAAGCTGCTGTCGCTGAAGGGCGTGGTCCAGAAGGTCATGTTCCAGAAGTTGCCCAAAAGTTTGCCGAAGGCATTGGTGAAGATGTCGAACAGCGCTGCTGTGGGGCCGCATACGGCGCCGTAGGCTACAAGAACCATGGCAACGATGACGTTGACGTTGGACAGAACCTTGATTCCCTTGTCAAGGCCGGACCATACGGACCAGGCGGCGAGGCCGGCGCTCACGAGAAGGATGCAGATCTGGACGGAAAAAGAAGGAGTAATGCCGAAGATCCGGCTCAGGGCCGCTTCCACAGTGGGCAGAGAGATGCACATGGTTACTGCGGTGCAGAAGATCAGACCGATGATGAAACCGATATCGCAAATGCGGCCGATCAATCCGTTTGTCTGCCTGCCGAGTACGATCTCCGCTGCGGCGGAAACGCGCAGTACGGGTTTGCGGCGAATATGGAACAGATAGGCGATGGGCAAGGCCGCGATGAAATAAGAACACCATGCGTTGGGGCCCCAGTGCAGCAGAAGATACGCCAGCGACCAGTCGAAGGCTTCCGTGCTCATGGACGCGGCATACTGGGGAGGGATGAGAATATCCCACATGGGTTCAACAATGGACCAGAACATGCAAGCGCCAGCCACGCCGGAACAGAAGATCATGGCGATCCAGGACCCCAGGGAATACTGGGGGGGATCGTCCGGTTCGCCAAACTTGATGTCGCCCCAGCGGCTACAGGCGAAGTATATGCAGAGGGCGATGAGGCCCACGGTGATCCACAGGTAGAGCGCGCCGAATTTAAGCGCGAAAGGCTGGTAAATGGCATTGATGATCTCTTCCGAAGCCTTGGGATAGATGAGCATGGGCAGAGAGATCACCAAAAGGCTGATTATGGTTGGCCAGAATATGCCTTTTTCTGGTCGAAGGTCAGTTTCCTGGTTTGGGGTGTTGGCAGGTGCGGACATACGATGCTCCTTGATAGGGCGATAAGGTTTTTATTTCACAAGGCCAGAGCACTCTGCTATTGAAAATATCTGCCAGCCAGACCCGATGTTCTGACTCGCAGGTTTCATGCCTGAAGCCGGAGGATGACGCCGCAAGTGAATTGCGGCTATCCAGAATGGTGGGGACGTCGCGGCGCCATTGGCCGTTGGCGTGAAACGCCTTGGGGAGAAGGGACGCGAACCGGCATGGGAAAAGCGGAAAAATCTGTAGCCGGTTCGCGCCGGGCAGGTTGATCAAAAATTCCTTTATGGTTTGAAACCTCCCCCTTCAGGGGGAAAAGCGGACTTGACAAAAGGTCAAAGCCGATGAAACCCGTTTTCGTAATCCCTCCCTTCAGGGAGGGGCAATCCGCACGACCCCTATCCGTCGGCTGCGGAGTCAGTCGGCGAGATGGGGGCGACTGTGGATTGAAACATGGATATGGAAGTCTAGGAGTCTTTCAGACTGTCCATGAAGTCTGTCAGTTCCAGAAGCAGCTTTCTGGCGACATCGGGGTGTTGATCAAGGATATTGTTCAGCTGGAAGGGGTCGTTTCTGCGGTCGTACAGTTCGTCCTTTTCAGGCACTTCCGCAGTACTGTTGGGCGCGCAGGTCCATTGGTCGGCACCGTCCAGAGCCATGATGGGATGTTCACGATCCGAGTCGGCATCTGCGGTGGCGTTGGCGTCGGCAAAGCCTTCGACCCACTCATCCATATAGCCCTTGCCGCCGACTTCCTTCAGGTAGGCAGTGTCTACGCTTTCGCTGTAGAAGCTCGCCCCCATGCTTTCGTTATCCTTGTTTTCAGGCTGCAACCAATGGATGTAGCTCCAGTCGTCATTGAAAAGAGCCCAGCCGTAGCCGTGATAACCGGCAATGGCGAAATCGCGAACCTTGTCCACTTCACCGCGAACAAGCGGCAAAAGGGATTTACCCTGCATCTTGGGGTGTACGCCGATGCCCAGCCAGTCGCATACGGTGGGAGCCACGTCGCAACTCTGCACAAAGGCTTTGATACGCTGGCCGGGTTTAACGCCGGGGGCGCGCAGCAGCATGGGGGTATGAGCCAGTTCCTCATAGGGCCAGGGGCGTACTTTGGCCATGACGCCATGGCCGTCCGCGCCGTTGCCGAGAGGTTCGCCGTGGTCGGATACCATCATGAACAGGGTATTCTCTTCCAGGCCGAGACTGCGTACCGCATCGAGCAGACGGCCGAGGCATTCATCGCACAGCGTGATGCTTTCGGCATAGAGCATGCGGACATGGTGGAGCTGTGCTTCCGTAAAGATGCCTTCCACCATGCCGGAGAAGGGATACGGCTCGGGTTTGCCCTGATAGTCGGGGTCGTAGGGGCAGGGGCGTTTTTCGGTAACAGAGGGCGGATACCAGGGTTCATGCGGATCGAAGGAGTCCACCCACAGGAAAAATTGCTTGGAGCGATCCACCTGTTCCAGGTACTCAATGGCTTTGTCCACGGTGTTCCAGACAATATGATCGGTCTTGTCCTGCCAGTGCTGGCGTTGCCGCAGGAAGGTGGTCAGTTCGGTGATAACGCCCTTGTACGCGGCCTCTCCCATTTTTTTTTCATAGGCCTTGCCGGATTCCTCGTCGTAAAAGTCCTTGGGATCAAGGTGGAGAAGCTCTTCATGGTCATAGAAGTAATCCCCCTCATGACCGTGCGTGAACCATACCTTGTCAAAGCCGCGGGTATAGCCAAACTTGGGCAGGCGGAAATTCGGGCAGTCGAAAATGAGAGCTGCATCGATGGGGCGGCCCCAACACAGGTCTGCGATGGTGGTGTCCTCGTTGGAAAGCGCAACCCAACCGGCCACCGGCAGGGTATAGCGGCCGGTAAGCATGGCACGGCGGCACGGGACGGTGGGCAGGCCTTCAGTATAGCAGTTTTCAAACAAAACGCCTTCACGGGCCAGACGATCCATGTTGGGTGTCTTGATCCAGTCGTTGCCGTAACAGCCCACATAGTTGAACTGAAGGCTGTCGAACATCATGACAATGGCATTTTTGGGCATGACTAATCCTTCTGATAGAATATGTTTTGTTGGTAGTGAGTGCCAGTGAAAAACCGGACAATCTTGAATTTCTATCAGCATAAAGCATGCCAGAGTGGTCTTTTCAGCGGCCATACAAGAGCTATGCTGGATAATATAAATAATTACAACTGATTACAAAAAACTATTGAAAACCTGTTTTGTGAAGAAACTGCTTGAAATGGAAAGAAAAGCGGAGGAAACAGGAAAGAAGAAGGTCAAAAATGATACTGCGATGTCATTTTTGACCTTCCTGCGCGGAAATGCTGATAATATATTGTGATTCCAAGCAATTATGGCGGTCAATTTTGACCTCTTGCCAGGAAAAGCTGTTTGTGAAGCAGATCAATTTTGGGAGTGTGTCGTCAATGCATGCAGGAGGGTTCTGCATTCTTCCATAGTAAAAATATCGTGAGGGCGGAGCGTCCACTGTTTGTTTTCTATTTCAAGGACGGGGATTCGGGAGGACATATTATTGCGTCCCAACAGAGGAATTTCTGACATGATGGAAACTGTGATTTCCACGCCTTCAAGCTTGGCGGCAAGGTGCAGATTTTTCTCAACCTCGATGATGCGGTCAGCCGAGGAGTCCCAAATCGTGATAAGCAGTTTTTTCATTAAAATTCTTCCGTAACGTACTCTAGAGCAGGTTAACTTTGAAATCATACCAGGCAAGAACACGATGTTCTGCCCCGCAGGTTTCACGCCTTCGCCGGAACCGGGCGCCGCAAGTGAATTGCGGCTACCCCCCCCGGATAGAGGGGGAATGGTGGGGCTTGGCGTGGAGTCTCGCCTTGCTCGACTCCATGAGCAATTTCAAAGCAAAATTGCTCTAGCGAGAACGTTTCAGTTCATATTTCCGGATTTTTCTTTGCAGTGTGCTTTTCGATATCTGCAATTTTTCAGCACTGCGTTTGAGGCTCCAGTCGCAGGACGTGAGCGTGCGTCCGATAAAGCGTTTTTCCATGCGGGCTACGGCTTCATCAAGAGAAATATTTTCAAAGGGTTCATTATCGTAGACGTTCTTGTTGCTTGACGGGGAAAGCTCATGGGCAATGACATCGCCAAAGGCGATATATCTGTCCAGAAAATTGTTGAGTTCGCGAATATTTCCAGGCCAGGTGTAGTTTTTCATGCACTCGCTGACCTGTGGTGAAATGGGCTTGTTTACGCCATGCTTGCGCAGGTAGGTAT
>JAEXGX010000357.1 GCA_023450535.1 Pseudomonadota bacterium
CCACCGCCAACTCCGGAGCCATCCCCGGCAAACCACGCCGCCTCAACTGCTCCCCCCCCCCCCCCCCCCCCCCAACCCCCCCCCCCCCCCCCCCCCCCCCCAACATAGTTGTTTAAAACCTCAAATCCCGTTCGCCGCTCCGGATGCGTTCCAGATAGGCGGCGGCGCGGACGCGCTGCTTTTCGTTAGGGATGTGCTCCAGCTCACGGGCAATCAGAGCGGAGCCGAGCTTCTTCAACTCATCGTCGCCGTAGTCGGCCATGTACTCCTGAAAGGTGAACAGGGCGTTGGGCAGACAACAATTGCCGATTTGGCCGGATTTGGCCAGGGGCATGAAGCGGTCGCCGGTGCGGCCCTCGCGGTAGCAGGCGGTGCAATAGCTGGGCACGTAACCGTCTTTCACCAGACCCTTGAGCACTTCCACCGGAGAGCGGTGATCGGCCAGATCGAACTGAGGCTTTTCATTATCCGGAATCAGTTCGGGATGCGCGTAGCCGCCTACGCCCACGCAGGACCCCGCACTCATCTGCGAAATGCCCACGTTGAGCAGCTCGTTGCGGAAAGAGGCACGCTCCCGCGTGGACAGGATCATGCCGGTGTAGGGCACGGCCAGCCGAATGACGGCCACCAGTTTTTTGAAATCCGCGTCGTTTACCAGATAGGGGAAGTTCTTCAGGTCAATGCCTTCGGCGGGCAGAAGCCGCGGCACGGAGATGGTGTGCGGCCCCACGCCGACAGCGGCTTCCAGATGTTCGGCGTGCATGAGCAGGGCCACGGTTTCATAGCGGAAATCATACAGGCCGTAGAGCGGCCCGATGCCCACGTCGTCGATGCCGCCTTCAAGCATGGCGCGATCCATGGCTTCGGTATGCCATTCGTAGTTTTGCTTGGGGCCGTGGTGTACGGCCAGATAGGTGGGCTTGTGGTACGTTTCCTGAAACAGGATATAGGTGCCGATGCCCGCGTCCTTGAGCTTGCGGTAGTTCTCGCCCGTGGTGGCAGCAATATCCACATTAACCCGGCGGATGGCTCCGTTTTCAAACTTCTCCGCGTAGATGGTACGGATGCAGTCCAGCACATAGTCGATGGGGCAGTTTGTGTCGTCCTCACCGAATTCCAGCAGCAGCCGTTTGTGGCCCAGCTTTTCCAGCGCGCGCACCTCCTCGCTGACCTGCTCCTGCGTAAGCTTGACTCGGACGATGCCGTTGGCGCAGCGGAAGCCGCAGTATTTGCAGTTGTTCACGCAGTAGTTGGAAAGATAGAGTGGCGCGAACATCACAATGCGCTTGCCGTAAATCCGTTCTTTTATTTCTTTGGCCAGATGGTAGATGCGGTCCAGTGTGGCTGGATCGTCCACATTCAGGAGTACGGCGGCTTCACGATGGGTCAGCCCCTTGCATTCGGCCGCCTTGGCAAGAATGCGTTCGATATTGGCCGGATCGGCGGCCAGGCGTTTTGCATCCTCGATGCTGGAGCGTACTTCGGTGTCGTCGATGAATTCGTTGGCATCACGGGATTTCGGATCGTACATGGTTATATTCCTTATTGCTTCGTGATGGCGGATTTGACCGAAACACCTGAAATCTTGCCGATCTTACCGGTCATGGCCGAGATTTCTTCCATACTGCCGTCCACGGCCAGGGCGATAATGGCCACGCCCCTGCTGCGGTAGGGAATGCCGAGGCGGCCTACGATAATGTCGGCATGCTGGTGCAGAATAGCGTTAATGGCGGCGCTGGCCTCCATGTCTTCTACCACGATGCCCACAGTGCCCAGACGATTTTCTTCCATGTGACGTTTCCTTGCGGGGCGGGAGAGAATAAGGGGCGCGCTTTTCCCCGCCGGGAAAAGAAAAGGCGCCTTCCCGAACAAAGGAAAGGCGCCGGACGGAATCCGCAAGGGAGGGCGTAACGGCGGCTCAGACCTTTCCGCTCGGAGGCGCATGTCGGGGCGCGTCTTTGCGGTCGGGATGCCAAAATGCGTGCCGCCTGGTATGGCACAAGGCGGCGATATCCCGCCGGGAAATAAATCCCCCGGAAGGAGATTTTTAATATAAGCAGGGGCGCGGTATTATGCAAGCGCGTCCGCCCTGCCCCTCCCCGGAGTGGGCGGTAATGCGGGTTGGAAGATACGTATCAAAGAAGATACAAAATATAACAGGAACGAAACATTAAAGACAGGCCCCAGAATGCGCGTATTGCGCTGACTTGAGTGAAATAGTCGCTTTTTTGTTACTTAAATGATACATATCCGATAAGAAATATTCTTAGCTGATTATCTATAATATATTGTTTTTATAGAAATAAAATATATGGCACGGAGCTTGCTTTTTGTATGGGCACAGGCGGCGTGAACATGTCGCGCGGCGAAATGGCAATGCCAAAAACAAAGGAGTCCGTCATGCCCACTCATATTCATCTTACCGGCGTATTGCAGTATAAGCCTGAAAAGTGCTGGAACGGATATACGCTGATTCCCTCCATTGTAGGTTCTTCCACAGCGCAGGGAGCCGTGCTTTATGATATGAACGGACGTATCGTCAACAAATGGGAAGGCGTATACGGCTGTTATGATAACAAGCTTGTGCCAGGAGGAGATATTTACGGCACGACGATGCATACTCCGGGCTACTGGCTTGATTGTACCAATATCGTGCGGAAGGATTGGAACAATGTTACGCAGTGGGAATTCCGCAACGGTGAGATTCTGCCGGATCTTGACACGGGGGAACCTATTCAGAGCGCCCGCCAGCACCACGACTACCAGCTTGAAAGCTGCCCATGCGGTTACTACATCCCCGGGATCACGCCCAGAAAGGACGGGAAGATGCTGGTCAATTCGACCATGAACCGAGAGCTACCCGAATTTTCGCCGCATCCGGTGGGCGATACAAAGATTATGGTCATCGATCAGGGAGGGAGCTGCCTGTGGTCATGGAGTCTGTTCGACCATTGGGATCAGCTCGGCGTGGAAACCATCGGCAAGGCCGTGCATTATCACTGTGCTCCGGTGTTCGGGCGGGCGGACTATGTGAAAGTGACCTACTGCAACAACGTCAACTGGGTAGGCCCCAACAGATGGTATGACGCCGGAGATGAGCGTTTCCATCCGGACAACATCATTTCCGATATCCGCATCCTGAATACGTCGTTTATCATCGATCACCGCACAGGAGACATTGTCTGGCGCATGGGGCCGGATTTCGAGGCGGACAAGAAGCTTCAGGACATCGGGCAGATTGTCGGCCAGCATCATGTGCACATGATCCCGCGTGGTCTTCCGGGGGAGGGGAATATCCTGCTGTATGACAACGGCGGGCAGGCCGGACTCGGCAGGCCGACACCCTGTGCTCCCACCGGCTACTATAACGCCACGCGCGGTCATTCGCGCGTGCTAGAAATCGATCCCGTGCGCATGGAAGTGGTATGGAGCTACAACGACCGCAAGCGCGAATTCTCTGATAACGCCGAAAGCCAGGCCTTTGCGGATCTGCTTTACAGCCAGTACTGCTCCAGCGCGGATCGTCTTCCCAACGGCAATACCATGATTACCGAGTTCGCGTGCGGGCGGGTGATCGAAGTGACGCCGGAACGCGAAATAGTGTGGGAATTCATCAATCCCGGTGACATGGTTTTCCGTGCCCACAGGTACCCCTATGACTGGTGCCCCCAGGCGGAAAAAAAGGAGGAAATCCCGGTCGCTCCGGTAAAGAACAACCGGATGACGATCCGCCCCGACGGTACTCCCATACTGGTAGATGACGATCCGTTCTTTGCGGACGAGCGCCTTTCGCTTGTTCCTGATCAGAAAAAGTGATGCATCGTGTGCGGATGCCGGGAGTATCGTCCCGGCATCTGCCGAACGAGCGTTTCATGCCGGAAAGGCGCCGTATCCTTTCCGGTATGCGTAATCCCGTGATTTCCGGCATGCCAGAGGAGTCTATCGTGAAGCAAGAGCAAATGACATGCGAAGAAGATTGGCCGGTCGGCAAAAAAGCGGCCCTTTTCACACTGACCGTGATTATTCTGTTGGCGATTATAGATTTCATGGACAGACAAATTGTGGCCTCGCTCCTTCCGTATATCAAGGAAGAGTACGGAGCCACAGATTCGCAACTTGGGCTCATGATTTCCATCGTCAATTATTCCATGGTGATATTCGTCATTCCTTCCGGTTATCTGATAGACCGTTGGAGCAGGAAAAAGATGCTGTCGCTCATGACTATAGTCTGGAGCCTGGCAACTGCCGCCTGCGGACTGGCGGGAACTTTTTCCCATCTGGTGGCGGCGCGCTTTTTTATCGGAACGGGAGAAGCCGGCTATAATCCGGCGGGGCAGACGCTTTTGTCTGCCAGCTTTCCCCGGCGGCTGAGAGCGACCGTGTGTGCCGCGATCCCTGCTTCCATGTGGCTGGGCGCTCCACTGGGGCTGATGACAGGCGCGTTCATAGCGGAGCACTGGGGCTGGCGGCATGCCTTCGGGGTTGTGGCCGTCCCCGGCATAGTGCTGGGCGTGATGGCCCTGTTCTGCAGGGACTTCAGGACGGTTCACCGGGATATTCCCGGAGAGTGCGGCGGAGGAGAGGAGCTGGGCAGAGAGCCGTATTGGCGGACCCTTACCTCTCTGCTGAAAATGCCTACCATGCCGCTTTTGTTCGTCGGTCAGGCAACCGGGCTCATAGCCAGTTCTTCCCTCATTGGATGGCTGCCTTCCTATTTCAACCGCGTGGCCGAAGTTTCGGTAACCACCGCCAGCAGCTACAGCGCGGTATACATGGCGGCACTGGCGGTAGCCACGCTGATCGGCGGCCCCATTCTCGACGCGTTGTTCAGAAAAGGTACGCCGTTTGCCCTGCGCATTCAGGCCATCGCTCTGATTGCCGGTTTTCTCCTGACAGCGCTGGCATTTTCCTTCATTGCGCCGGGAAGTGTGGCGCAGATTTCACTGCTGGTCTTCCATACCCTGTTCACGGCCACTGTGGTTGCGCTGGGGTATGCTCTGGTTCTCAATCTGGCACAGCCCCAGCAGCGGGCTACTGCCATCAGTCTGATCGTGCTGGTGCAGAACGGTTTGGGCAACGGGTTTGGTGCGCTGCTGACAGGTGTGCTGTCGGATGCATTCACGTTGTCGACCAGCATGCTCCTGATTACAGGAAGCTATCTTGTGTCTGCCGTCTGCTTTTGGGCTGCCAGTTATACCTATGAAAAGGATCTTGCGACTGTTAAGCCTGTGACGGTCCGTTTCTAGAACTTTTTGCGATTGAGTATAGCTGCCGGGCGGAACACAGGGGGTCGCCCGGCAGATTTTGCGTCCAGAGCTGATTAACTTTTGTCTCTGTGAAGTTTGGGGGTGATATTCCATGAGCCGTCAGAGCAAAAAATGCACTTTTTGCGAGGAGGACCCCGTACCCCACAGGACGCGAGGACGAGCGGCATGAAATGGTCCCTCTCCGCTGCCGTGACAAGTCTGCCGCCCGACGGCCTCTTGTTCAGGCATTTCTGTTCGATATGCCGTGTTCACGCATTTTGCGGAAAAGCGTGATTCTGGTGATGCCAAGTGCGTCCGCCGTGCGCTGCCTGTTCCAGCAGTTTTTTTGCAGGGCCCGCGCGATAACTTTTTTTTCGGCACAGGCGAGCTGCTCTTTCAATGTGGCGTCTTCCCGCTCCTCCGGCAGGCCCGGAGTTCGCGTTTCTTCTTTTCCCTTCATCGGCATGGGATGGAAAAAGTCCAGATTGCGTTCGGTCACATAGCGCATGATGACATTTTCCAGTTCTCTGATATTGCCCGGCCAGCTATGGTTGTGCAGCCTCTTCAGCACCGTAGAGGGCGGTGTGAGGGAGATCTCGTTGCGTCGGAGAATCGCGTTGACGAGGAGCGGAATGTCATCCTTGCGCATGCGTAGCGGCGGCAGTGTGACATCCAGGACATTAACGCGGTAGAACAGATCCTCACGGAATGTCCCTGCGCGTACCATGTCCT
>JAEXGX010000368.1 GCA_023450535.1 Pseudomonadota bacterium
GGGAGATTCGGAGGACGCCGGAAGTAACGGCTTCACTGACAATACAGAAGCTGCCGGTTAAACAGGTAATCCTGCAATGTAGAATTGTTGTCTGGTATGTCCATTTATTTCCAGAACATGCCTGGCAAAGACGGTTGGGTTTGAATCCTCATCAGGGATTCAAACAGAAAAGCATTGCCTACTCACGAGTAACGGCAGGAGATATGGCTTCCTGCTGTTACTCGTGCTTGCTTTTGTCTCTTGTTTTATCCCCGATTATCGGATACGTTTTCAACAATGACAATTTGGTACGGGTACAATAATTCAATGAGTTAGGTGAGATAACCCCGAATCCCACCCTCTCCGCCAAAAATGAAAATCATGAAGCCCCGCAAAGCTGTAAAAGCATTGTGGGGCTTTAATTTTATGAAAATTACCCCTGTTGTGCAGTTTCGCAAGGTATATGGACATACCGATGGTCGTGACGGTAGATGTTACGATATTCGACCGGAGGCATACCCACAAAGACAGGGAAGCCATAAAGGCCACAAATAAATTGAGGGCAAAGGATGTTGAAAACGTTAAACCTGGAGAAAAGCCATACAAGCTTGCAGACGGTGAAGGGTTTTAATTGTTTTGCACTCCGGCGGGCGGAAAGTTGTGGCGCATGATATCGTTTTGGGGAGAAAGAAAAAACACTCTGTCTTGGGCCATATATCCTGATGTTTCTCTGAAAAAGTACGAGAGGAGCGGGCAGAAAAACGGAGATAATGGCGCAAGGAATGGACCACGATGGCGGAGACAAGGCAGGTGCGATAGAGAATGAACAGAAGTGACGGGAAGAAACTGTCACTTTTGAGGCGGTCGCTCGGGAATGGTTCAGATTAGTGGGCGATTTTACACCGAGCCACGCAAAGAGCGGGAGGAAAGAATCAGGGATACAGAGTTTTAGCCGTGTTATGGGGCTGTTATGGGCAGGGCAACGTAGACGGCGGATTGATTATCTGGCGGCCAGCGTGAAACTGGCGTCAATGCGGGCAAAAATTTCTTCCAGAGGAACAGGCAGAGTCGAGATCGCAGGGGTATCAAGGCACAGGGTCACCCAGTGTTTTTTGTTCATGTGATAACCCGGAAAATATCGCTTGCGGTCCACCAACGCAGCCACGTCTTCCGGCTTCATCCGGATATCAATCACTTCCATGGTTCCGTCTCCGGGCAGGCCCAGTTTCTCCTTGCGCACGGTCAGGATGGCGAGATACCACTTTGCGTTGTCCGCCCGACGCACAACGGCGTTGTCGGGAAAACGCCGCCACAGATATTCCGGTTCATTCCGATAGGTAGCCCGCACATATTCAATGACCTGCCTGGTTCTCTCGCTTTTGAACACATCGGGCTCAAAGCAAGCCTCGGCAATGCGAGCCAGCACGCGCTCGTATTCCTCCCGAACCTGCCCCACAAAAGCCCCCGTGGCACCGGGCACCCGGTGGAGCACATAACTTTCGCCAGTGTCAGTCTCGAGCACATCTGCCGAAACAACTCCCTCGCCGCTGACCGTGACGGTCATGGCAAACTGGCCGTCAAGCAGCGTGGTAGTATAGGCATGGCCGCCTGCTGCTTCGGAAAAGCCGAAGGCCCGCAACTGGGGAACATTGACTTTGCGTCTCAGGAACAGGACGTCGATGTCAGTCATGGAATCTGCCTTTTATTACGCTCACGTCTGTTTGCCAGCTGTTAATGCTCCGCGCTCTTTTGCGGGGAGTGGGTTCTTGCACCGTGAACAGATTTACCGGGCGCGGAGGGATGAACAAGCCCGCAACACTCATAAGACTATCGAGAATCAAATCGCGCGGGATTGAGGAGTTTTACAGAAGCGGTATTCTATTTCGCTGCATGGTGTGTACCTCCAGGCAGAACTGTCAACTACCTTAAACTACCTGTCAATACCAAGTGGTTACGGTATGCCGACGATACAGATTTTTCCTTTGTATAACATGAGTTATGCTTTTTTTATGCCGCACGGAAACTGGTCTTCAGTGGCAGCAGTAAATTTTCTTGTATGACTGAAACCCCGTAAGTCTTTTACGAAGTGCACCACTGCTATAGCAAATGCCACGGAGCACAGGAAGAGCTTGAAACTGTTCCTCTACCCCAACACTGGCAAAAAACGTTCCGACAGCGCCGACGGCATAACCTGCTGGTTGTGGATACTGACTACAACGAAGAGAGCTTCTTTGTGCGGTACGCCTATTTTCTTGGTGCAAACGAGATCCGTACAATATTCTGAAAATTACGCTCAAGGCCGACATCGACAAAGACGCATGGGAAACTCTGCATAGCGACATCTCCCGCTCCTTTGACAACTCCAAAGGCGGCAGAATCGCGGTGAAGGTGATAAACCTTTTGGGCGATGAAGTGATGAAAGTGTTCGAGGTACGAGTGTAGCATATCGAGCAGGGGAATTACTATGTTTGGAGATTTTATTACAAATTTCTTAAATAAACAGTATGCGTTATTTTTGAAGCGTAATATTAGTTAAGATGAACTATACACACTTAACTATTTTGAATCTTTAGGTAATGGACTGAATTATATTAAAGACTTGCATAAAGAAGTTTATTTTTTTTATACTCATCTGCCAGAAAACTGTTGGTAAATGGCCAATGAGGCATGTAAGAAATATTCAGGCACAAATCTGTTATCTGGAAAAGCGTTAATGCAATGGCCTAAAACCACCATCCACACTTCTCAAGGCCCCATGCCTGCCATTGCCCCGCTTGTTATTTCTGCGAGCAGGGCAACGGATATTCCGGCTTTTCACGCCAAATGGTTCATGAACCGTTTGCGGGCGGGGTACTGCCTGTGGGAAAATCCGTTTAATACCAGACAGCAGCAATACATTTCCTTTGAAAAGTGCAAGGTATTCGTTTTTTGGAGCAAAAATCCGCAGGCACTCATGCCCTTTCTTTCTGAAATTGAAGACCGGGGCTACCAGTATTATTTTCAGTATACGCTCAATGACTATGAGCAGGAAGGGCTGGAACCCCGTGTGCCCAAATTGGCCCAACGCATGGCCGTCTTTCAGAAATTGTCCGAACGTATCGGAAAGCATCGCGTCATCTGGCGTTTTGACCCCATCATCATGGGCAATTCGTTTACGGTGGAAAGTGTTTTGGAGCGCATACAACGTGTAGCGGAACGCCTTGCCCCGCACACTGAAAAGCTCGTGTTCAGCTTTGTGGACTGGTATAAAAAAACAGAGAGGGTGCTCAAAAAAATTGATTCATTGTTGCGCCCGCCCAGTGCTGACGAAATGCAACAACTGGCCGAGGGGATAGTCAGCCTGAACCAAAGCTTGACGACACCTTTGACTCTGGCAACGTGTGCGGAAACGTTGGACTTGCATAAGCTTGGCATTGAGCATAACCGATGTGTTGAGCCTCAACTGCTGTTGCGCCTTTGTCCTGAGAGCCATGAGATTCGTAAACGTTACGGCAAGTTGCCGGGTACAGGCAGTCAGACGACGTTACTGCCTCTGGCTCCGGTTTTGCCCAAAGATACAGGTCAACGCACTCCCTGCGGTTGTGCCCCCAGCAAGGACATAGGCAGCTACAACACCTGTATGCACCTTTGTGAATACTGCTATGCTAACCACTCGCAAAGAGTAGTTATCGATAAAATGAATGTACTCAGCGCCAAGAGCGAAAAGCTATGATCAGATAAACTTATACTGCCGTGCTCCAGAACCTTGCGCTCATTGTGACGATGGCCTTCTCTGCGGGCAAAATGACAGATGGATTTTTTCTGTTCAAAGAGGATAGCACATTCGGTCGTCCCATCTTATATTACGGTATAATTATTGGGGAAAACTCGGTGAAGTAGTACGCTGGCGTTGCGGCAAGGGAACAATAAGAATGTGTCTGCCCGCGGTTGCGGCACGGCAGGCCGATGGGGGATGTCATCCTTTCCTATGGGGTCTGATTTACCGCATCTTCCGCAAATAGCCTGCCCCGTGTTGCTGTGTCATTTACCTGCGCCGGAAAAAAGGTCTTGCAAGTCTTTTCAGAAGGGACAAAGCGGGCTATGCAAAGAGGATGATGCAAGACAAGGAAAAAAAGCGCCTGTTTGTGGCGGTGGAACTACCAGAGTATATTCGCGGCGCTCTGGCGGCGCGGCAGCAGGGACTGTCCGGTATCCGCTGGGCGCATGGCGACACCCTGCATCTGACTGTCCGCTTCATCGGAGAAGTTTTTCCGGTACAGGCGGAGGCTATTAAAGAGAGCCTGAAAACTGTGCGCGCGGCCTCTTTTACCCTCCAGGTCAGCGGGCTCGGCTTTTTTGACCAGAGGGCGCAGGCTCTTGTATGGGCGGGACTTTCGGAATCGGCGGAACTGTATGCGCTGAAGAGCAGTG
>JAEXGX010000388.1 GCA_023450535.1 Pseudomonadota bacterium
ATGTGCGCGCGGCGCTGGATTCCGCGTCCTCCGGCCCGGTGGCCGAAGGCTGCGTGGGCGGCGGCACGGGGATGATCCTGCACGATTTCAAGGGGGGCATCGGCACCAGCTCTCGCGTCACACCCGAAAATAAGGGTGGATGCACTGTAGGTGTTCTGGTGCAGGGCAATTACGGCAAACGGCATGACCTGACCATTGCGGGCGTGCCCGTGGGGCGTTACCTTCCCACCTCGCGCATTCCCGGCAAGGCGGAGCAGGAAGCGGGCGAGAGGGCAGGCAAGGATACCGGATCAATTATCGTGGTAATTGCCACGGACGCCCCGATCAGCTCCGACCAGTGCCGGAGGCTCGCGCGCCGCGCCACCATCGGCCTTGCCCGCACGGGCGGCGTGTGCGGCAACGGATCGGGCGATATTTTCGCGGCCTTTTCCACGGCGCACAAGTTCCGGGAAGAGACAAAATGTGTTTACGATGTACAGACGCTCGGCAGTGATTGCCTGGACGAATTGTTCCGGGCCACGGTGGAAGCCACGCACGAGGCCATTGCCAACGCCATGTGCGCGGCGAAAACCACCACGGGCATTAAGGGCCGCGTCATGCACGCGTTGCCGCTGGATGAAGTGGAAGCCATCATGCGCCGTTATGGTGAACTGAACGCCGCCCTGCTGGCGGATGCGGACAAGGGTTATGTCGTCGGCTAGTCTTTCACCCGGAACAGCGCCCTGCAAGCACCTGCCGCGCGGCCCCCTGCTCATTCTTGCGGGCGCGCTCTGTTTCAGCACCACGGGTTTCGCGCAGGCTCTGGCCCCGGAAGGGGCCACTCCTTATGTTATAGGCGGCATCCGTATGTTGGGCGGCGGGCTGGCCCTGCTGTTATGGTGCGCCCTGCGCGGCCTGTTACCCCGGCGCGGCGGGTGGCCTCTGGCGCTGGTGCTGAAACGGGTCATTCCCGCTGCGCTGGCTCTGGTGGGCTTTCAGATCTGTTTTTTCCGGGGGGTACAGGAGGCGGGCGTGGCCGTGGGCACCGTGGCGGCCATCGGCTTTTCCCCTGTGGTTGTGGCCGTGCTCGGTTTTCTGTTGCTCGGGGAAAAACCGGCGAAAATATGGTACCTTTCCACCGCGCTGGCCGTGTCCGGCCTTGTGCTGCTCAACTGGCAAAGCGGCGGGAGCGGGGGGAACGCCTCCGCCCTTGTTCTGCCGTTGGCGGCGGGTTTCTGCTACGCCTGCTATTATGTGTTCAGCAAACCTCTGGGGCAGAAGCACCCGCCGGAAACGGTGATGATGGTGCTCTGCCTCGTCAGCGGGCTTTGTCTGCTTCCCGTGTTTTTTCTGTATCCCACAGCCTGGATGCTGAGCCTGTCCGGCGCGCTGGTGGCGCTGCACCTGGGGGCGACGACCACAGCCCTGGCCTTTTCCCTGACCTTGGCCGGACTGCGGGATACCCCGGCGGCGGCCGCCGCGACGCTCGGTCTGGGCGAACCGCTGGGCGCCGCCTGTCTGGGGATTTTCCTCCTGCATGAAAGCGTGGGTGTTCCCGCTCTGGCGGGTATGGCTCTGTTGCTCTGCGGGGTTGTTCTGCTGACCCTGTTCCCGGGAGGGAAGAAAGGGAAATAGCGCGTTGTACCGGCGGCTGCAGGGAGTGCGTGGGATAAAGAGCGCTGTGTTGGATCGCTCTAGAAGGTATACGCCATGATCAACTGCGTTTTCCATGCGTTTTGCCCCCCAAAGGAGGTATCGCCGGCGCCAGCCTGATCCCATGTGCTGCTGCTCATAAAATTGGCGATATAGCCCAGCTCCAGGTTCATTTCCAGATTTTTCTGGATCCGCCACGTATTGATCAGATTGAACTCCAGCAACCCGTCTTTGGTCGTCAGGTACGGGCCGTCGGCATGATCCGTGCCGTAATTCCAGGAGGAAGCCGCCGGCAGGTATCTGATCCCGGCGCTATTGTTGGTGCCTCCCCAGTAGGTTACGCTGAGGGTGTGGTCGAATTCATTGATAAAGCTCATATTTTTCAGACGCAGGCCGATACCCCATGTGCCAGCGTAGCTCAGGCCCTTGTCCACATAGCCCGGACCCGGTCCCCATCCGTAGTTGCCGTGTCCCATGAAGGAGGTGAAGGTGCCCTTCGGGGCAAGGGACGGCATGCTCTCGGACCCGTTCTGGGGATTGCCGTCATCACCCGAGGCATACCAGCCGAAGATGCCGGGTGTGGCCCAACCCAGTTTGTATTCCGCCAAAGCCTTGACCAGCCAGCCCTGCCGTTTTGTGCTCGAACGCGTGCTGTGGACAGTTGTGAGATCGCTCCATAGGTAGGTAGCATAGGAACCCAGACTTTCCACATAACCGTAGTTCAGGTCCACTTCGATATTCCATGGCTCCCAAGCCGAGACGGAAAAAGGCAACCCGGCCCAGAACATACTGCCGTGTTTCCGGTCGGTGTATTGCATCGCGGGAGCGTTGTTATCCTTCCAGCCGAAGTACGGCAGCAAGGTAAAATTGGGGTAGCCGTCGGCGTGATTTTCATTGTACGGTGGCAGGGTGGAAATGGTGCCATTCTGGTTGCGGTAGGTAACTCGGTCGGTATTTCTGTGTCGTAAGCCATACATAGCCCAAGGCGTGATCGCGATGCCGTCAGATTTGAGGGGCAACAGCAGGGCAAAAAGGTCCACGCTGTGCAGATCTTTCAGTTTATACCGGACGCCTTCGATGGCAATGTCCTCAAAATCGTCGTTGAAAGGCCGGGCCCAGAGGACGGTCAGCCCCACGTTCTTATTGTACTGCCAGGAGGCGGTCACACCGGCCACGTCCGTATCCAGCACGACCGAGCCTCCGGCAGTGCCGGGCAGGGCCACACCCTGCAGGCCGATACGAAACTCCAGATCAGTCTGCGGCACGGTCCAGTCGAGGAAGGCGCGCTTCATCTTGATCCGGTCGGCTCTGTCCGTGCCCAAGACTCCTTCCTGGTCGAAATTGCCCCACTGTATGTCGCCAACTTCGAAACACATCGTGCCGGAAAGGCCCTTGGAAGTGACAACGCCCAATTGCAGGCGAAGACGCTGGCTGGCCTGAAACATGTCCTGCACGTTCTCTCTCTGGCGGCCGTTGTTATAATCGACCCACCTGGTCAGAGAGGTTTCGCCCAGACCCAAACCCGTCAGCAACTGCCCTTTAATCCTGAATTCCGCTGCGTCGGCGCAAGAAATCGCTCCCCAAAACAGCCCAGCCGCCACGGCAATACACGGTATCCATTTCATCAGAAATTCCTCCAAGGTCTGAAACCTCGCCTTCAGGGGGAAAAGGGAGATGACATACGGCCCCTCGAGGAACTCCTCTTTCGTAACCCTTCCCTGCAAGGAGGGGGCGTGTGGATTGAAATATGCTTTTCTCCTCGACGGATGGATTTGCGCCGGGAGGATGTATGAGTTGTTAACATGCTATTATAATATATACCTTCAATATCCAAATCTTATATGCACAAATTGTGCGGGTAAACAGTCGCAACGTTTCACTCCGTTCCTCCATCTGCGGAAGCGAAGCTTCGTACGGATAAAAAGAGCGAGATGAGCTCTGAAAAACTGCATCCCACCGGGGGGAATACTATCTCTGCAGTCTTTATTCGTACGGCTCACAAGCTCGCCTACGGCTAAAGCTTCCCCCGAGTCCCCTCAATATATCGCAACTATCCGAAATAGTGCCAAAACGCCTTGGGGCATTTCGATGACGAAATGCCCTGTAGCCGGATACTGAGCCCCCCGCTGTGCCCGTATAGGGCACAGCGGGGGAGAGTGGAATGCTTTTCGCGTGAAAGTATGTATCAAAGTCCGTCCAGAACGTTTGCCGCTCGCGTCAAGGCTTCCCGGACGCTTTCCAGGCCTCGTGACAAGCTCCAATACAAGGCGAAACGTTCCGGTGCGTTTTGGGGGATGTGCTTCAGCTTCAGAGCCGGGGCCAGCTCGGGCAGAAGCCGGGAGGCGAGAGCCGGAGCCTGCTCAAGAGTTGCGACGCAGGCAAGAGGCATGTAGAGAATGGGGATCAGCTCCCGCCCCAGTTTCAGGCAGCGCCGATTCAGCTCTTCCGCTTCACGTTCAAGGCGTGCATTTTTTCTTTTATTCAATGTTTTCAGAGGAATGGCAAGTGTTGCCGCCGTTTCGTCCATGCGCGCACGCAGTGCGCCCGCCTTTTTCTCCAGTGTGGCGATGAGCTGGTGAAGAGGCATGAAATCGGGCGCATCGGAGTGATCGTTCACACCGTCTGGAGAGAGCCCGGCCAGCACCTTGTTCAGTTCGGCACATCCGTCATGGGGGAGTGCTACGTCCCCTTTCGCGGCCTCTTCATACTCGCGCAGAGCGGCGGAAAAGTCTTTCATTGTCA
Source organism: Pseudomonadota bacterium (assembly GCA_023450535.1). Classification (GTDB taxonomy): domain Bacteria; phylum Desulfobacterota; class Desulfovibrionia; order Desulfovibrionales; family Desulfovibrionaceae; genus Mailhella. The sequence continues at coordinate 4,375 of JAEXGX010000388.1, forward strand.
CGGAGTAATCCCAGGGCAACACAGGCGAACAGACCAGGCTACGGAGCAGGTGATGACAGATCCGGGTATCGTCGCCCAGGATAGCCGCATCGACCTTGTCCACGGTATCATCCTTGGAATGCCACCACCATGCGCCGCCGGAGCCCCCCACGGAAGCCCGAAAATCGGGATGCTCCGGGGGGAGCGAACCGTAGACGCTGAATGAAGTCAGACCGGTTCCCCAGAATGATTGATCTGCCTGCCGGGCGGGGCGCGTCGGGCAGACGTATTTGTCAGGACGCCGGCCTGCCAGAATATTCCGTTCCGTTTGGTTGGATACCGCCCGCTCCGGGGCGGCCTTGCGCAGACAATGCTCAATAAAGGGCATGGCTTCGCCCATAGTGTAGCGCGGCAGACAGGCCGTTGCTCCGCGCGCGCCGGGGGAGTCGATGTTAAAATAGCCGATGCACCGTTTTTGGAGTTCGTTACGAAACTGTTCGGCATACCATGCGGAACCGCTGAATCTGCCCTGCGAGTGCCCCGGCCACCATGCCAAGCGCAGGCCGAAGCGCGTCTTTTTGCCTGCGTGAAAGAGGCGCGCGAGTTCCAGCAGAACCGCGTTGCCCGTGGCGTTATCCGTGGCTCCGTCGAACCATGAGCAGTAGTGTGCTCCGGCAAGGACAAATTCCGGTTTATACCCCGGTACGTCTGCCACCGGCAGGCGCAGGACTCGGATTTCTTCTTCCGTTACCGTGTGCAGGACGCCGCACACCCGGCCTTCCCGAACAAGAGAGGCAAGCAGGGTTCCTGCTTCACGCCCGATACAGATGACCGGCAGGCGGGGAATGTCGTTCCACTGTGCGAAACCGGGGCGGCCCCATACCGTGCCAATGGTATTTTTGTGCAGCATGAAGCCCTGGGAAACTCCGATAATACCCGCTGCTCCATGCTTTTTTGCAATATGGCCCTGCATGGCGGAAACCAGCCCGTCCAATAGAACGATTTTATCCCGTACGTCCTGGTTCTTGTAATCTTCTTCGCGTCCGGGCCCGATCGGGACGATATCCGCGCGCAACCCCTCCGGCGGCGTGGAGGAGGAAAAAGCTACCCCCACACCGGGGATGGAACGGATGACTCGTCCTGTCATGTCGACAAGTTCCAGCCGTGCGTCCACAGGGTTGCTGATCAGCGCACGGAAGCGATGTACCGTACAGGAAACACCCCATTTTTTTAGCTGGGAGACAATATAGGCACAAGCCAGTCCTTCTTCTTCCGACCCTGCCACCCGTTCGCCGTGGGCGCAGAGGGCGGAAACATGGCTCATCAGGGCCGCTTGATCGACGCGCTCTGTACTCTGCTGCTTTTCAAACATGAGGTGTTTCCTGTGTTTGATGTCTTTTTTTAAGGAGTTGTTTTTGTGAGTTGCTCAGGTGCGGTGCGGCAA
>JAEXGX010000417.1 GCA_023450535.1 Pseudomonadota bacterium
CCTGGGAGCGCTGCCGGTCGGCACATGTTGACCCGTTTACGCCAAGCTACGCCATGCTGCGGGAGGAAGATGTGGCTCAGCTCTTGCGCGAAAATACAGAGCTGCTGGAAAGTTCATGCACAATTATGGACAACGTATTCGCTGTCATCGCTGCTTCTCGCAGTACCATGGTGCTGGCTGATCCCAAAGGAGCCATATTGCGCGTGTTGCCAAAAACGGGAGGCATCACCCGTGTGGGGATGCTTTCGCGCGAGGAATATGTAGGGACGGCGGGTATCGCTACGTGCCTGGAAGAGCGCCGCTCCATGGAAATTTTTGCGGCGGAGCATTACTGCGTTTTCAATCACAACTGGGTCTGTTCCGCCGCACCCATTTATGGCAGTAAAGGGGCCTTTGTGGGCGCGATCGGCATCACGTCCCAGTGTGAATTCTTTCATCCGCATACGGGCGGCCTGATAGGAACAGCGGCTCACGCCATTTCCGAACAGTTGCGGCTACGCGAGTTGCTGGGCGAGCAACGTGCGCTGATGGAACTGCTTGATGAAGGGGTTATTGTCCTCGACGCGGAAGGTATTGTTCGCGCAACCAATGACAAGGCGCTCAAAATGCTGGGATTGGAGGCCGGGCTGGTCGGACGGAAAATACGGGAGACATTGCGCTTTAACGCCAATATTGACGCCCTGCTTACGGAAGGTACAGCGTTTCATGATGTGGAAACTACGCTGCAAGTGGCGGAAAATACTTCATCATGCGCCTGTGTGCTTTCCGCCGCAAGCAACAGGGCCTCCGGGGGCTTGGTGCTGACCATGCGGGAAACCCGGCGCATGAGGGAATTTGCCACGCGCATCACCGGCGCCAAAGCCACCTATGCCTTTGAGGATATCATGGGGCAATCCCGTGTGCTGAAAGAGACGTTGCGCCAGGCGCGGCGGGCCGCAGGCAGTGATGTTACTACACTGATCCTGGGAGAAAGCGGAACCGGCAAGGAACTTTTCGCTCAATCCATTCACAACGCCAGCTCCCGCCGGGGGCGGCCGTTCATTGTGGTCAACTGTGGTGCATTGCCGCGCGAACTCGTACAGAGTGAATTGTTCGGTTATACGGAGGGGGCATTCACTGGTGCGAGCAGACAGGGTAAGCCGGGCAAGTTTGAGCTGGCCGACGGCGGCACCATTTTTCTTGATGAAATAGGGGAAATGCCGCTGGAAGCCCAGGTCAGCCTGTTGCGTTTTCTTCAGAACGGCGAGGTGACACGGGTCAGCGGCAAGCGTACGCGGCAGGTAGATGTGCGCGTCATCGCGGCAACCAACCGTAATCTGGTTGAAGCCGTACGGCAAAGTTCTTTTCGGGAAGATCTCTATTATCGCCTGAATGTCGTCACCCTCCAGATCCCCGCTCTGCGCGATCGGGGGGCCGATGACATTCGGTTATTGGCCGAAGCCTTTCTCGCCAAGTTCGTCCGCACACTGGGCAATCCGGTATCTTCCCTTGCCCCGGCAACGCTTGCAGCTTTATGTGAATATGACTGGCCGGGGAATGTCCGTGAGCTGGAAAATGCCCTGGAACGGGCCGTGCATATGGCCGGAAGGCCGGAAATTTTACCGGAGGATCTTCCTGATGCCGTAAGAAGGGGAAAACGCGGGCATGTCTTGCCCTGTGGAACGGAAAACAGCGCAGGGTGGGGACAGGAAGCCGTTTTGTTGGAAAATGCCCTGCTCCGTTACGGCGGTCATGTGGGCAGGGTGGCGGAAGCGTTGGGGCTGTCGCGGAGCACACTCTATTATAAGATGAACCGTCACGGGCTGAAAGCTGAATCCTACCGGGGCATTCGCAACATGGAGCACATTGTGCACGAAAACAGGCCGCTGGTTGTGCCGTCGACGGCAGAAGAGGAGGCGGCGCTCCTGGCGCGCATGAACCTGAAGGAGGAGGATCTCCGGGTGCTGTCCGGGCTGCTTCGGCGCTATGGAACAGCTTTTCCAGGTTAGGGCAATTTCACTCAATGAGGCAGAGCAGGCTTTGCTGCCAGTTGAAGGATACCGGTTTTCAAAAGATGGGCGAAAGAGTAGGATAGAAGCTGCGTCAGCATATATTTGCGGAGCGCGCATATTTTCAGGAGCAGCGCATGAAGTCCTTTCTTACTTTGCAGTCCGTGGATCAGATTCTTTCCTTTATTAATGGATTTCCTCCGCTTCCGAAGGAGGATGTCGCGCTGGATGAAGCTGCCGGAAGACGTCTTGCGGAAGGGTGGCGTGCGCCGTGCGATCTGCCCGGTTTCAACCGTTCCACCGTGGATGGTTATGCCGTGCGGGCGTATGATGTCTTTGGCGCGCAGGAAGCTTCACCCGCGCTGCTTGAATGTGTGGGAGACTGTCCCATGGGCGGAATTCCAGATTTTTCTCTTGGGGAAGGGCAGACCGCTCGTATTTTGACCGGCGGCATGTTGCCGGAAGAAGCGGACTGCGTAGTCATGGTGGAATATTCGCGCCAGGCCGGAGGTAATCTGGTGGAGCTTGTTCGCACACAGGCTCCGGG
>JAEXGX010000422.1 GCA_023450535.1 Pseudomonadota bacterium
ACATAGGCCACCTTGACGGGCGTGGGATTCACATAGGAGACCAGCTCGACAATCTGAGTCGCAGTGGCCATTTCGTCATCCTCGGTACCGGCAGTTCCGTCTGCGCCTGCGCTGACCATGTATGCCAGCTCCTCGTCCTTGATCTCATAGGTGCCCGCGTCGGTCACAGCGCCCATGAAGAAGGATGCGTAATAGGTGCCGTCGGCATTGAAGTGGTAGAAGGTTTCCATGCCGAAGTCGTTCTTCTCCAAATCATATACGCCTTCAAGCACAGGATTTCCTTCCGCCGTTGCAACACTGACCAGGGAGAAGGTCAGCAGCAGAGTCAGCAACAGGGAAATGCTTTTTCTCATCGTGTTCATCATGAAATTCGTACCCCTTTCTCACTTGGATGCTCATTTGCATCCGGTTTGTAGCCACATTATACAAATTGCAGACTTGCTCCGATATAGAAAAATTAGCGAATAGGGGCACTTTTTCGTTCAATTCTATCACTTGAGCCAATTTGTTTCCTTCCTGCCGATTTATTGCATTTTCTTTCATGGCGTAGTTTTTTATAATGATCCCATCCTGTATGATAGGCGGTGTATACGATGGAGAAACTGATTTATCACGCGTTGGAGGACCCCACCTATGCGCGTCCGGTGATTGATGAAAAAGAAGAACGCGTTCGAACGTTGATGGACGGCCAGAAAATTCCTTTTCTCTATATTCACGGCAGCTTTGAGGGAACAAAGGTCAAGTTTGTTTTCTGCTTCCCCAGGAAGGACGCCTATCGGGGAAGATTCTTCCAATATCTCTCGCCGTTCCCTGGGCCGGACGAGGAGGTCGCGTCCCTGGAGCATCACGGCCTGCAAGATAACGTTTCCTTCGCGCTGCTCCATGGCGCGTACTTCGTGGAAACCAACATGGGTTCCTCCGCCATGTTTGCCGGAAGGCCGGATTCCACCATTGTATATAAGTCCAGTGCGGCGGCAGCGGAGTATTCCCGGCAGGTTGCCATGGAGCTGTACGGCTGCCCGCGGCCCTATGGCTATGTGTTCGGCGGAAGCGGCGGCGGATACAAAACCATGGCCTGCATCGAGAACACGAATGCCTGGGACGGCGCTTGCCCCTATGTGATTGGCTCGCCGGTATCCCTGCCCAACACCATCACCATGCACGCTCAGGGACAGCGGGTGCTGCGCCATGCGTTTTCCAAAATTGTGGATGCGATGGATGCGGGCGGCAGCGGCGACCCCTACAAGGACTTAACGCATGACGAAGCACAAATGCTGCGGGAGCTGACCCGCATGGGTTTCCCGCCCAGGGCGTGGTTTCTGGAGGCAGAAGGCAGGATCGACCCTGGCTCCCTGCCCGTCCTGCTGCCCGGCATGAAGCAGGCTGACCCCAGCTATTTTACGGATTTCTGGACGTTGCCCGGCTACGAAGGCGCAGACGGCTTGTGTGGCGCGGCGACAGATCGGGTGCGCTTTGAGGGCGTGATCAAGTCCGTTCACCTGCCGGAGAAGGAGGAAACGGACAAGACGGGCTTCAACGGTGTGGACGACGCCTGGAAGAAGCTACTGGCCAGCGGCAACAGCGCCTATCTGGAGCTTGAATCCGTGCCGGAGCATTCTGATTATGTGGAGGGCGTAAATATCACCATCCTGTCCGGCGAAGCGCAAGGCAAGGTTCTGAAACTCGATCACGACGAGGAAAACAGGCTGTATCTGGGGATGTGTTTCGGTGTGGATGATATTGCCGCCGTGCTTGCCCTGATTCAGCCCGGCGACAGGGTCGCGCTGGACAATTCCGACTTCATCGCCATCCAGTCCTACTATCGACATCAGGTGCCTGCCGACCCTGCTTTTCACGCCTGGGATCAGTTCCGGGACGCTGAGGGTCAACCAACCCTGCCCCAGCGCAGGAACGTGTTCGGTTATTCCATGACAGGCACTGGCACCGTGCAGGACGGCCAGATTCAAGGCAAGGTGATCGTGATTCAATCGCTGATGGATGAATCCACCTGCCCCTGGTGCGCCGATTGGTACAGAGGAAAGATTGCGGAAGCCCTGGGTTCTGACAGCCATGTGCGCGTGTGGTATATGGATCGCTGCCTGCACGGCGATGACGGCATCCAGCGGAACACGCAGGTCGTGAATTATCTGGGCGCGCTACATCAGGCCCTGCTGGACGTGAGCGACTGGGTGGAGCGCGGTGTCGAGCCTCTTCCCACCACCAATTACCGCCTTGAGGACGGGCAAATTGTTGTGCCGGACAGCGCCAGGGAACGGCGCGGCATCCAGCCGGTTCCCGTGCTGCTGGTCAATGGTGCGGTATGCACCCATGTAAAGGTGGGGGAAATCGTCACCCTGACCGCCTCCGCTCAAGCGCCGGAGCAGGCAGGCAAAATTACCGCGCTGGATTTCGATTTTGGCGACCGCTCTCAGGAAGATTTCTTTGACGTCGTGGGCGTGCTAAACCACGATTCAGCTTCCGTTACCCATACCTATGCCAAGCCTGGCACCTACTTTGCGGCTGTTCGGGTAAAAATGCAGCGCAAGGGTGATTCGGACGCACTCTTTACCCAGGTGCTGAACCTGGCACGGGCTCGCGTCATTGTGGAGGAATAAGCATGTACACATCCATTCGTCCCGGCCAGGTGTGGCTGGATACGGCAGGAAAGCGCATTCAAGCCCATGGCGGGTCGATTCTGTATGAAAACGGCGTCTACTACTGGTACGGCGAGAACAAGGAGCATACCGATGGGCAGAACGGCATCTGGCATTGGGGTGTGCGCTGCTATTCCTCCAAAGACCTGTATAACTGGCAGGATGAAGGGC
>JAEXGX010000003.1 GCA_023450535.1 Pseudomonadota bacterium
CTTTGAAACTAAGGCAAGCCCCCAACGACGCATTTAATTCCAGATCACGTTCAACGTGAAGCTATTCCGGGGAATACGCGATGGGGGCTGTGTTTGTTCATTGCGCCAGACGGCACTCGTCGCATACTCCCTCAAATTCCACACGGACCCCGGTGACGGTGAATCCGGCCACATGGACGGAACCGTGGTCAGGAAGGGGGCCGCAATCTGAAGGCAGATCGGCTACCTTGCCGCAGCGTATGCACTGGATATGCTGGTGCGGCATGGTGTTGCCGTCGAAACGACGTATTGTTCCCGCGCTGTCGAGACGCAGAATTTCATCGGCGGCCGCCAGCAATTCGAGATTGCGGTAGACCGTGCTGAGGCTGATATGCGGCATGCGCGCCCTGACGCGAGAATAGAGTTCCTCCGCCGTGGGATGGGTGCACATGCTGCGCAGTTCTTCCAAGATGAGCATACGCTGGCGCGTCATACGGGTCTGAGGTTGGGGCATGCCAAACTCCTCTTATTCGTTTTGATTATCTTTAGTGATAAGAAACGCCCCTGTCAAGCTGGAAGCTCTTGAAAAATAGTTGGTTATGGCAATACAAAAGCAAAAAAAGAAAATTTCCGCATAAAAAAGTTCCCACTTTTTTATGACTGCCGAGTGGGATTTTTTTCACGTACTTAACGCAAAAAAAGTTGAAAGCGCTCAATACCAAGGACCACGGAACATACAGAAAAGACCGGCGGCGTCTTGCCTCATTGACATGCCGGACAAATACGGTAACATACATCCAATATAGCATTCCCTTAGTTGGAGTTGCTGCTTGCGGCGAGCCCGATTTGTCGCTCGGCAGCTTTACAATACGGATTTCCGTTGGAAATTCGTGAGGGAGCCAGACCTTTTCCGGGCCTGAGCGCTGCGAAGGCAATGGATTTTCGGCCCCGGCCGAACGGTATCTTCTGCAAGGAGTAGAGCATGAGTCTCTCACGCCGCGATTTCGTCAAACTTTGCACCGGCACGGTTGCGGGCTACGGGGTTTCCCGCATGTTCCACCCTGCCGTGCACGAGGCACTGGCGGGCACCCTCACGGGCGAACTTCCCCCTGTATTCTGGTTGCAGGGCCAGGGGTGCACGGGGTGTTCCGTGTCCATCCTCAACAGCATGCATCCGGCTATTGCCGAAGTGCTGCTCAAAATTATCAGCCTGGACTTTCAGCCCACGATTATGGCCGCTGAAGGCGCTCAATCCATTGATTTCATGCGGGAACGCGCGAAAGAAAATGACGGGAAGTTCTTCATTGTGGTAGAAGGGGCGGTGTCCGACCTTGAGGGCGGCCGCTACTGCGTCATCGGAGAAAGCGGACATGAAGAAATTACCATGTCCGCCATGTTGAAAGAGCTGGCTCCTCACGCCGCCGCCGTACTGGCCGTGGGCGCCTGCGCTGCATACGGCGGAGTATCTGCCGCGCACGGTTCTGTAACCGGTGCCATGGGCGTGCGTACGTTCTTTGAGAAGAACGGCATCGCCACCCCGGTCGTCAATATTCCCGGCTGCCCGCCTCACCCCGATTGGATGGTGGGCACGCTGCTCGTGGCGCTTGACGCCGTAAAGCGCGACGGCCTGGAAAAGGGCCTTGCCACCGTCGTCAGCCTGCTGGATGAAGACGGTCGGCCCACGCCGTTCTACGGCGCGAACACGCACGAGAACTGCCCGTATCTCTATCTTTATGATGAAGGCACCTTTTCGGAAAAAATTACCGACAAAAGCGGTTGCCGTTACGATCTCGGATGCAAGGGGCCCTTCGCCATGTGCGACTCACCCACCCGTCGATGGAATGGCAGGGTCAACTGGTGTGTGGAAAACGCCGTGTGCATCGGCTGCGTTCAGCCGGACTTCCCGGACGGGCAATCTCCCTTCTATGAGCCGCGTTAGAGCAATTTTATGCTGACGTTGTTCGGCGGTTGCTTACTCGTAGCCGTCTGCCGGTGCAGCGCAAGCGCAATTCATTTGCGTATCAAGCCCAAACCGGACGTGCTTTGAATGGATGAAGTATCAAGTGAAAGTTAATCTGCTCTAGGAGCTGATATGTCCCAGACCATGACCATTGCCATCGATCCGGTCACCCGTATCGAAGGCCACCTTAAAGCGGAAGTGAAGGTGGAAGACGGAAAGGTGGTCGACGCCCATCTTACCGGCGGCATGTACCGCGGTTTTGAAACCATTATGAGAGGCCGCGACCCGCGCGACGCTTCTCAGATTACCCAGCGTATCTGCGGCGTCTGCCCCGTGTCGCACGCTCTGGCGGCCAGCATGGCACTGGAAAAGGCCGCCGGGATTACCGTGCCGCACAACGGGCGCATTGCCCGTAACCTTATGCAGGGGGGGAACTATCTTCAGTCCCATATCCTGAGCTTTTATCATCTGGCCGGGCAGGACTTTATCCAGGGCCCCGATGCGTCGCCCTTCATGCCCCGCTATGCCAATCCTGATTTGCGTCTTGACGCCGCCACCAATGCTGTGGGCGTGGATGAATACCTTGAGGCCCTGAATGTACGGCGCACTTGCCATGAAATGGTAGCGCTGCTTGGCGGCCGTATGCCGCACCTGCACGGCATTCTGGCCGGGGGCGCGGCCGCCATTCCTACCCAGGCCCAAATCAATGATTATACCGAGCGCTTCCGCGGCGTGCGCAAGTTTGTGGAAGAAAAGTATATTCCTCTTGTGTATTTGGTTGCCTCCAAGTACCGGGATCTGTGCGACACCTCCAAGGGCTACGCCTCGGCGCTGTGCATGGGGGTATTCCCCCTGGATGACGGAGGGACGGAATTCCTGTTCAAGGCGGGCGCATACTACAACGGCGAGGATCATCCTTTTGATCCCATGAAGATCCGCGAATACATGAAGTATTCCTGGTTCGACGACGCCACTTCCGGCCGTATTTTCTCCGAAGAAGAGACCGTGGTGGACGTCAACAAAGCCGGTGCCTATAGTTTCTCCAAGGCTCCCCGCTACGACGGGCATGCCATGGAAGTCGGCCCGCATGCTCGCATGTGGGTGAACAACTCCGAGCTTTCCCCCATGGGCAAAAAGCTCGCCAAGGAACTGCTTGGTGTGGATGCACAGCACATCCGCGACCTTGGGGAAACTTTCGTGTTTTCCATCATCGGCCGTCATCTGGCCCGCGCGGAAGAAGCGTGGCATGTCGTGCAAATGGTGGAAAAATGGTTGGGTGAAGTGACAATTGACGGGGAAACCCACACTGAATTCGAAGTCCCGGAATCTGGCGAAGGCTTCGCGTTCACTGAAGCTCCGCGTGGTTGTCTGCTGCACTACGTAAAGGTGCTTGACCACAAGGTGGATAATTATCAGATTATGCCCGCCACGCTGTGGAACTGCTGCCCCCGCGATGATATGGGACAGCGCGGCCCTGTGGAGGAAGCCCTGATTGGTGTGCCTGTGCCGGACGCCTCAAGTCCTGTCAATGTCGGGCGCGTGATCCGCGCCTTTGACCCGTGACTGGGTTGTGCCGTGCACGTGCTGCACGCTGACGGAGACAAGATTGAAGAAAGTGCCCGGGTGGAACTGAGCACCCTGTAGAATGGCTGACGCGGGGAGGGCGGCAACGCCGCTTACGCGTTTCGCTATGATATCAGTATAATATCGGGCCGGATTCCGTGAGGAGTCCGGCCTTTGTTGTAAGGAGAGCATTATGGCCAAGGCATACGACCCGGCAATGCATACCGCCGAACATGTGCTCAATGGGGTGATGGTGCGCCGTTTCGGCTGTGCCCGTTGTTTTTCCACGCATATCAATCCCGGCAAGTCGAAAGTGGATTTTTATTTTTCTCGGGATTTGTCAGAAAGCGAAGCGCGTGAAGTTGAAGCGGAAGTCAATGCCGAACTGGCTCGCGGGCATGCCGTCACAGCGCGGCCCATGCCGAGAGAAGAGGCGGCCCGTCGTTTCAATCTTTCCCGCCTGCCGGAAAATGCGGGAGAAAGCCTGCGCATCGTCTATGTGGGTGATCCCGGGCAGCCCGTGGACGCATGCCCCTGTATTGGTGAACATGTGCAGAACACTCTGCAATGCGGCCGCTTTACATGGTGTTCACATGAATTTACTCCCCCTCGCGAAAAGGAGGAATACGGTATTCTGCGTGTGCGTTTTCGCGCAAATGTCGATTGATTGCTTTGCTGTCAGTTTTCCTGACCCGTTTTGCGGCTTACGGAAATGTCCCTTTGGGGCGGTCTCCGGCCAGTTGACGCCGGAAGAGAATTCCGGCTATCCCCCTTCCAAGAGGCTGCTGATAGAGTCAGCAACTTCAATAATCGCAAGACTGTTTTTTATTCTACCCCTGACAGGTTTGCCAGAAAGGGGAGACGATCATTCTTTTATCCGCCATTTGCCCTGTCTCGTCCCGGTTATGCAGACTCGTGAGCATAGTTCCCCAGAGTAGTCTAACGGTTTGTTTTCTCTCCGCTTCTTCATCAAAAATTCCTTTATGGTTTGAAACCTCCCCCTTCAGGGGGAAAAGCGGACTTGGCAAAACGGCAAAGCCGATGAAATCTTTTTTGTAACCCCTCCCTTGAGGGAGGGGCAATCCGCACGACCCCTATCCGTCGGCTGCGGAGTCAGTCGGCGAGATGAGGGCGACTGTGGATTGAAACATTGTATCCATGTGGAATTGAGTACAGAGCCGGATACGTTGTGTATTCTGCTGGTCAAAATTTTGGACGAGCAGCGGGCGGAGCAGGCACGCCAGGAGCAGCTTCTGCGAGATGCCCTGGCAACGGCGCAAAGCGCCAGCAAGGCCAAGTCAGAGTTCCTGTCCCGCATGAGCCACGATATACGCACCCCCATGAACGCCATCATTGGTATGAGCGTCATCGGTCAGATGAAAATCGACAGTAAAGACCGCGTGTTGGACTGCTTTAAAAAGATTGACATCTCGTCCCGCTACCTGCTGTCGCTGCTCAATGAAATTCTGGACATGGCGCGTATCGAAAGCGGCAAGATGGATATCGCCTGTACCCGGTTTGATTTCACCGAACTGATCGCCGAGATCAACACTATCTTCCATCCTCAGGCAACAGCAGGCTCCATCTCTTATGAGGTCTACCACGAGGAGCCGCTGGATCGGTACTATGAGGGGGATGCTCTGCGAATCAAGCAGATTCTGGCCAATCTCCTTTCCAACGCCCTTAAGTTCACGGATGCGCAGGGAGCGGTTTCTCTACGCATCCGTTAACGTCTTTGAGGAAGACAAGATCATTGCCAAGGAGGCGGGCATGAACGATTATCTTGCCAATCCAGTGGAATTGGCCAAACTTTCTGTTGTGCTGAAGCGTTGGTTGTAATTTGCAAGAGGAGCTTTTTTATTATTTATGCCCACAGGATATGAGCTATGTCGCCCGATTCATGGATCGCATGTTGATTTGCGGGAACGCAGGGCTCAACCTTCGTCGGGCAACTCGTCATGGGCAAGTTTTTTCAGCCTTTCCAGATTGTTGATAACGATTTCATAGCGCGACATGCGGACTAGGATATCGTCTTCCTTCAACTTTCGTATGGCGCGCGCCACAGTTGTTCTGTGCACGCCGAGGATGTCCGCGATGTCTTGCTGGCTGTATGCGATTTTGAACGCCAGGGATTTTCCGTGCTCCCGGTAGAGCTGAAGGATAAATTTGGAAACGTTGATGATGTCTGTGTCTGCTCGCAAGCTGGTCAGGGCGTAATAGTGAAGCAAAATTTTTTCCCCCATGGTGGAGAGGAGATTTTGCACCACGTGGGGGTATGACTTGATAAAGTTGATATCCTTAAATATTTCTCTGGAGAAGAAATAAAGTTCACAATCCTCGACGCAGACAAAAGTGCACTCAGGATTGAGGACGGAGAAGGTGCGCGCTTCATTGAAAATGGCGTTCTGATTGTAGTACAGCGCCTTGACTTCTTTGCCCTTGCCGGAAAAATAGCTCAGGCAGACCCTTCCTTTCCTGATATAAAAGATGCCGCGGTATTGATTGTGCCTGACGATGGTCCCTGCCGGGAAAAAGAAATTTTGTCCGAGGTGGGCAATGTCCTGCCAGATGGAGTTATCGAAGGGCATACCCCATAATCCGCTGTTTTGGCCGCGACGCGATTCCATGACATCTGCTCCTCGAAAAACGAAATACCGTTTCCGACACTCGGAGCAGCCTACCTCATTCCCTGTAAAAAAAAAAGAATTGTTATTTCAGGCGCAAAAATATTTTCCTGCAATATGGCACAGGGAAAAGAGAGCCTTGTTCGGGAGCCGGGGGAGAATGCCTCCCCCGGTTTATCATTATTTTGTGAGCCTGGTTTGAAGAGTTCTATCCTGCCACGCAGGAGCGCACGTTTTGGGGCTTGGCCGTCACTGTGCCGTCAGCGTTTTTGTTGGGGTCAACGGTGCGGATGGTCGTGATTTTGTTCTGGGTGAAGAAGTCGATGCCGTCCTTGCCCTGGACTTTGTTGGTGCCAAGGAGCGACCCCTTGATGCCGCCAAACGGTACATAGGGATGCGGCGCGCAAACGCCGACGTTAACGCCAATCATACCCACATCGGCATCACGGCTGAACTTTTCGGCATAGAACTGGCTCTGGGTGAAGATGCACGCGCCATTGCCGAATTCCGACTTGCGGATCAGATCAAGCGCGTCGTCCATATCCGCAATCTTGATCACCGCTACGAGCGGGCCGAACACTTCTGTGGTGAACAGCGGGTTGCAGGGCGTAACGTCCTTGATGATCGTGGGGCCGACAAAGTAGCCGTTCTTGTTTTTTTCGGGCAGTTCGGGGTGGCGTCCATCCAGCACCAGTTCACAGCCGTGGCCGTGTTTGAGAGCGATATCCACAAAGTTGATGACGTTGTCGGCGGCCTTGCGCGAGATCAGCGGTCCCATGTACACGTCGGGGTCCAGGGCGTCCCCGACCTTGACGGTTTTGGCCGCTTCAATCATGCGCTCAAGTACCTTGTCGTACAGTTCGGGCACAATGGCCACGATGGAGCCGGCAAGGCAGCGCTGTCCGGCGGAGCCGTAACAGGAGTTGAGGTAATTAGTGATGAATACGTCGATATCGGCGTCTTCCATGACCACCAGCATATTCTTGGCGCCGCCCAGCAGCATGGAACGCTTGGCGCCGCGCGCGCAGCCTTCGGCCATTTTTTTCGCGGTCGGAGTCGAACCCACCAGGCAGACTCCCGCGATGCGCGGATCCTCATACCAGGTATCGGCAAGCTCGCGATGCCCGTGGATGACGTTGACCACACCTGCGG